>NZ_JAUBTV010000028.1:0-77685 GCF_036705145.1 Microcoleus sp. B5-D4
AACCTCTTTAAATATACTTAATATTCTTATTATATCATATTAGTTATTTATGTAATTAATTTTGTTTAACTACTTAATTGACGCCATTGTCGCTGTTGGCGTTTTCCTGTAGTTGCCAACAGCGTCAATAACAGATTAAACTGCTGCCTAGTTGATTGGAATGAGAGTTCAAAAACTGTATTTTTTGACGAAGATACAGCCTGCCACATAATAGTACGCAATAAAGTGTAAGCTAATAAGTGTGTCCAAATTTCTTTTCTCACCATCACCGGAGTTTTAGCTGTTAATATCTCCATTTTTAACGTTGTTTTGAGATAGCGTAAATTGACTTCTGCTGCCGACCAACGAAACCCATATAAAGAAGTCAATTTTTCAACAGTGTAGCGTTTGGCATCCACTAATGTTGTCACTATAATGATCCGCTCAGCTCTGAAGCCGCGGCGCTTAATTCGTAAGCATACTTCCCGAACGATGAAACTAGACGGCAAGGCCTCGAATTCCTCATAAGTCATGTGGTTGGGACACTGTTGGGGCTTATTCCAGACGACTTTGTGATCGCCAATTCCCAACTTTTTTCCCCGTCTAAAGTCACTTTTACGGAGATGATTCTTACGGAAAACAGCATCTGCTCCTTGCTGTTTTACTAAAACTAAATCGACATAATTACCATAAGCTTGATCTGCCAATATCACATCGTCGGAGACTAAATTTGCATAAATCAAACGGCTCATCACAATCTCACTCGTCGCCAAAGAAGCTATGCCAGCGGATACCACAGCCCCAGTTAGTAATGAAAAGAGTACCACTATTTTAGCGATGGGAAATCCACACCCAGTTTTTTGATTGCTGTGTTGCGGATACTCAGCTTGATTGGCAGCAGTATCACTCATCAACACAGTTGTGCCGTCTAATACCCGCACCCGTCGTCCACACCATTGTTGTTCTATGGGAACTTGCTTTTCTAGTGCCTCTGCCACTATGGGTACTAACTGTTGGACAAGTCTTTCGGGTAGTCGCTTACGAGCTTTACTGTATGCCCCTGTGTCTGAAGAAGGAGACTTGACTCCGGCCGCACTCAACCACGTACTCATCCGCTTCACGGCTTGACTCAAACTTTTGTCGGGGTCGAGTACCTGGGATATCATCGCCCACAGGGTGACTATGGGTGTGTATATGCTTTGGTAGTACCTGATCTTCTCATTCGCTAGAAGCTCACCTACTAAGGAATCTGGCAGCAGCTTTTCCCAAGGTGAGGCAACGCTCTGCAAAAATTGTTGTTTGAGAATGCACGCACGATTTGGCATAATGGAGAGAGATATTTTGGTTTGTAAGGCAATTATCTATGTATATCTTGCCTTACAGATTTTTTTTGGCTCACTTTTTCAGTGCCATTGCTCCTAAGATAGCTATGCTGCATGAGTCTTCATAGTGTTGATACAGTTTGAGATTTATTGAGATGAAATCTAACAGTTTAAAGGCGAACAGTCACCAGAGCGATCGTAGGAATAAACCAACTTTCCGAACAACTTCCAACCCTTCGCCCGAACAAGTTACGAAGTTATCTAATTGATTTATTGATACGATTGTAAATTCGCACATTTTTGTAAATTTTACGATAAAACTTAATTTATAACTTTAGATAGATTTAACTTAGACTCGGTATAATTAAATATATTAAATGTTGTTGCCGATCGTTAAATTGGCTCGCGAGTAAACTGGAGAATAATTGTTGAATAAAAACTGTACTTACATCCTGTTCTACAAGCCACAATTATTTAAAGGAGAAAACGCATAATATTATGTCCGGTTGCATCGGCATCGCACGGGGTGGCGGGTTTAACTCGAAATAAATCGATTAAATTTACGTACATTTTCTAATGCTCCGCGGGTAGCGATCGAACGATAAAAAGCAAACTGCTTGCTTGTCCTCGACTTGTGAGAACATAAATATGAGATTGTTAGGAACACTGCTTCAAACTCGCTGAAAAATGTTTTTCAAGTTCGCGCACGTCTGGGAGAACACCCTGGTTGGCACCAACAGGAGCAGATGAATTGATGGTCAAAACCCAGATTTCTCACAAGTCTTGAATATCTAACCATGCCCACAACAACGCAGCAAAAGGAGAAATATCATGACAACACTGTTGAGCGAGCCAATTGAAAAGCTAATGCTGGTTCCTATGTGAATTTCATGACCGAAGACGAAGGCGATCGCGTTGCAGCGGTTTACGGAGCTAACTACGATCGCTTGGTACAGATCAAGAAGCGGTACGATCCCGATAACATTTTCCATCTCAACCAGAACATTAAACCCTGAGCTGGCTTTGCTTTTATGGGGCGGCAATCGCGATCGGATTTGCACAAACAATCGATCGGGGAGATCCACGAGGAGAAACAATGGACGGATGACTGCTTATATAACCCATTTGGGATCTCTTTTTGAGTCCAAACATTGTAGTTTTGTAAAAATGTGTCAGCACGACCATTTGATGATGGTGAATCAGAGCTTTGTTAGACTTGCATCATATTGGCGAACATCACAGAGGGTTTTAAGAATGGGATTCTTTCGGTGGTTTGGTTATCGAGAGCAAGAACGGCGTCAAGCGTATCAGAACTGGGCCGCAGAACATCCTGGGTGGACGTATCGTGATGATCGCCATGTTCGCAAGCTGTGGCGCGACTACCAGTTCCTAGCACCGTTGAAACTAGGGATTGGTCGATATGCGTTTGATGTATTTGAGGGACAATGGCGCAACTATATCAGCAAAGCTTTTACGTTTCGCTACGCAGTGCTTAGTCATAACGGTATAGGATCACAGGCTCAAGTACACTATCGCAGTGTAGTTCTGATGCATGCGCGTAGCACTTTGCCGTCCTTATCGATTCGACGTGCGGGACTATTGCACATGATTGGATTGCATCGTAATCCAGTGGGGTCTCAATCCAAAGAATTTGATCAGAAATTCGTTATCCAGACCACAGACCCAAAATTTGCAGGTGGCTTCCTCAATGAGACGATGATGCAGTATTTTTTACAGTCAGATAAAATCGAGCTTGAAGTCAAACAAGATGTTTTGGCACTTCATCAACCTGGTAGGTTACAGGTAGACAGCATTGAACCGTGTTTGGAGTTCCTTTCTGACATTGCAACTCTAGCTGAAGCGGCTAGTGAGATTCAGTACCGTCTAAAACGACTTGAAGAAACCAATCCTACGGCAACAGAGTATGAGCAAATTTCTTATGTCAATGATGCTGTTAAACCAGATATTAAACAACGTATGAGCGCTGCCTTTCGAGCAGGTACTGAAGCAGTGATTGATGAATTTGTTCTAGAGGATAAGCGCCTTAAAGTTGTGAAAGCTGTCATCAAAGGCTGGTTGCAACCAAATGGGTAAACTCCTCAAAAATGCAATACATCAACATTAAATCTCTAACCCATTTAATATCCTTTGTTGGGTTCTCAAGGCTAATATTCTCGATATTTTATGTTTTTTTTAGTTTTTGAACTACAATTTACCCCTCAATTCATAAGTTACTTGAAACGGCTTTCCCTAGCGAAGATGCCAGCTTCGTAACGTGCGTAAACCTGCCAGTAGATGGGGAACTGTCAGCGTCTAACGGTCAGCTCAGAATAGCGTAAGGTCAGTTTCAGTCAGCGATAAAATCAAATGCAACCGCGTCTTCAATGATGGCAAACAAAGCATTTTTAACGTTTTCGTGGTCAGGATGGGGTAAATAGCGATCTCGCGCTTCTGGATTGGCAAAGGTGGTGAGAAAACCGTGTGTGAAGCCTTTATTAAACCCTTCGGGACTGGAATAAGCACCACTAGAACAGTAATCAATTCCAGGAATAGATTGTTTTAATCCTTCCACTTTTTGCAGAACCTCAGCGATCGCAGTGTCGCTCACTTCTGGTTTGAATCTTAGGAGAACCATGTGATGTACTTGAGACATAGTATATGTACCTAGCGTTTGCTTAGTGTGTGCCAAAGTTTAGTCATTGATTCCTCGCAATGCCCAAACCGATCGTTGTCTGATGCAAAACCGAAAATGCTAGTCAACTAAGAGATTATCATCGTTGTCTGACGCAAAACCGAAAATGCTAGTAAACAAAGAGATGATCGATGAATACCACTCACTCCTCGTCCGCTCGTTTGCGAGAAACAATCTACATTCTAGGTTGCGGGAATTGGTTTCCCGTTGGCGAAGCAGCAGTGAAGTGGACAATGCGGGGTGAAAGTAAGAGTGGGAAATCCGTCACCATAGAACATCGTAAATTCAAAGGAGCAACATCATGTCTAAACCAGTAAAAACGCCATAGATATCGCAAATAGAGGTGCTAGCATCCGGTCTGGATAGTCCCCGCAAGTTGAGCTTCGGTCCCGATGGGGCAATGTATGTGACTGAAGCAGGACGAGGGGGAACAGGAGCAAGTATTCCATCTCCAAGTATACCGGGCGCGTTTTTGTCCTATGGCGCAACGAGTGCAATTACCCGAATTCAAAACGGGGTAGTGATAAATATGTAGTGATTAGATATTCATTGGCTCAAAACATAGTTGTAATGATGAATAAAATACCAAATAGCACCAATATGGTTTTCTAACTTTTTAGAAAATGAAAGAGTCTTTCTTACGAGACGAGAAACACGTTGGCGCAAAGTATTATTAAATCTTTCAATGTGATTAGTTTTTCCACTGTCTTTACCAACTGGCTGATGGCGTTTGCTTGGAAAAATACAAGCATAAGCCTGCCAAAAATCTGTATAGCAAACAGCACATTGTCGATATACAGGAGGTAGAGAATTCCATAATTGTTTTGCTCATTTTTCGCTACGAGCGCCAATATAAACACCAATAATTTCTCTGGTTTCTCTATCCATTGCTAACCACACCCATTGCTTATTTTCTTTGCAATCTACAAATGACCACAGTTCATCACCTTCAACATTCAATCTGACTTTTTTTTAGGTTTAACCTTTACTGTGCGTTCGATTGAGGCATATTTATTATTTATGTAATCCTGTAACCATTTTTGAGAAACACTTGTGCTTCTAGCTATACCAGCCAAAGAAATCTTCTCCAAAAGAAGTCGATCTATTAAATCTTTTGTTGGTGAGCTAATTAGTTTGTTGGTCGGATTTTCGACAAATTGGCGACCGCAACTTTGACATTTGTATTTTGGTTTTTTATTATGAATTTTACCATTTTTAACTATGTGATTTGAGCCACAATCAGGGCAGTCTGGTCGTAAAAATAGCATATTACATGACTAAACTAATGTTGGCAGATATCAAGGATTCCCGCAATAGTTACTTATGATACCATAAGTGTAACTAAATCTACATTCGAGCGCGTAAAGAAATATTAAAATCAAAAATTTTGATTGTGTTATTTATAAAATAATCCTATGTATTCAATTACTGTAATTAAACTTCACTACATATTTATTACTACCAAACTGAGAACTACGGATGTTCCACAAAAAGTCAAAGATCGAGCAGAAGTAATTAGATTAAATGCACATGGCTGGTACGTGGAAAAAATAGCTGCTCATTTTAATTGGACTCCACAAACAGTGAGAGAGGTTGGGAGCATATCCCTTTTGCAGTGAGTAATTATACTCATGCAGGTTTTACCTGATTACCAATTAAGCCGTTTAAGTAAGCACAACGATGAGCTAATACTTGTCCCACATGTTCTGATTTCCAACTCGCTCCTGATATTTTAATTCGTCTGCCTATTTGCTTAATCCCTGATTCTACCGCTCCTGAACCAATTGAACAGATGCCATCCCTTGAGCAAACTTCATAGTTAATAATCCTTTCTTTGTGCTTTTCTAAATATTTGCAAAAATTCCCTGCTGATTTTTTCTTGAGCTTTGTAAATAGAGCGATGGCACTCTCTACATTCCCTGTCCACAAGTATGCTTCTGCTTGCTTGAGTCGCTTAATTGAACCGCCTACTTTCTGAAGATTTTCAGTGAGATGATACCAATCGAGAATTTCTCTTCTCTCCTGTTCACAACTGATTTCCTTAAATATATTCCACACTCCATCATGTCCATCACCGTCTGACAAGTTACAGGTTTTGCTAGGGGTTGTTTATTTGCCCAATTAATGATGATATCATTTTGATTGAAACTAGCCAATATACCAGCTTCCGACACAATTGCTTTATAGTCTTTCCATTCAGACTTTTCTCCTTGAGGTGCCCGAGCGTCGTACTTTTCCACCATCTGCACTTAGCTCCGAAATATCTTCGGTTGATATCGGTTCGCTGAAGTCTTGATAATGTACTAATCTTTGTTGTGTTTTAGCCGGAACAGTCACTCCCGTTAGATACTTAATATCTTGGGCGGCATGCTTATAAGCAACATTGGCACTCAGTCTTAAGCAACAGTTTTCTAAATGTGGACTCAACCTACTAGCACTACCGCAGCCTAGTTTATCTGCTTGCTTCTGGGTGATACTTAAATTACCTAGGGTACTTTTTAATGTCTTTATTCTTCCTGCTTTTGTACCGCTAGCTTCTGAGATAAAAAAAATCCGATATGCGGTGTGACATGAGTCAAAACTTGCTCTCTGACTGCGAGTTCAATATCTTCTAATGTCTGCAAGGATTCAGGATTACAATCAGCATACAGGATGGCAGAAAGAGCATCTACATGTGTTTTAATTGCCTGTTGTTGTTCGGGTGTCAGGATTCTATCTCAAGTGGGAAGACATAATAATTATCGCCTATTTTACTGATGATAGCTAAAACCGTGATTCTGGTCTTTGTGGGTATAAATACTCATCGCACAAGTGACACGCTCCCTATCAGTTGGTTGTGGAAGTCGAAGGAGATTGAAGGGAATTGATAGCTATATCACACCGATGTATTGTATCCCACAATGGTTTTAAGCAATAGCGAGATAAATGCGTCCGAAGTAATAAGAGTAAGATGCGAATACTTCTCTTGTTTGCACCGCACCATCTAATGCGGCCGAAATCTTGGAATTGATTTTCGGTCCCAATAAAACCCTGCTATTGCTGTCGATCGTACACTCAAGTTTTCTCGTAAGCAGGTGGTCGATACTCGAATAATTCTTGCTCTGCCGCCGCAAATTTAGACCCATCCCTCCCAGAAGCAGGCCGAGCAAAGGACGCTTTGTTGCGAATCCCCTGGATATCTTCAGAAGAACGCTCAGACGACAGCACAAACTGAGTTCTCTGATAACGCAGATCGGCCAATTCAATTTTACCAGGTCGCCCTTCACAATAAGCTCGCTGGGCACAGCGTTTAACTGCGATCGCAATCTCAGCACTCGTTGCTCCCGCATAATCAGATAGTAGCGAATACCACTGCCTGTCGCTCCAAAGGTTCTCTTTTCCTTCCCCAAATTGCTCTGGGAAATACTTAGCCAAATGCAAATTGAAAATCTCATAGCGAGCGCCGCTGTGTGGCAAATCCACAAACCAGATTCCGCCGTCGTCAAATCTGCGAATAAGTTCAGCCGGCAGCATTTCTAAACGGTTAACAGTAGCTAACATTAACACGGGGCTTTCATGCTCCTGCATCCATGTGAGCAATTTCTGTGACAGCCGCCTAGCTGCACCGCCATCAGCATTTGATTCCCAGCCAGAAAAACCCTTGTCAAAATCGTCAAAAAATAGCACGCAGCCGCCCAAATTATCGGCTGTATCCAGCATTTTGTTGAGAGCGCGATCTGGATTAGAGGAACCTAGAATATTGCCCCAACTTGCTGCTAAAAGCGCATAACCTAGCTTCTTAGCAGCTAGCTTTGCGCTCAAACTTTTGCCAGTCCCCGGCGGCCCCCACAGCAGCATTCCTTTGGGAGGTCTGAGGTGATATTTCTTGGCATCAGCTTCTGACAGCTTTACGACTTCGCTCAAATAAGCGTCTAATAAATCTAAACCGCCAGCATGAGGCACCTCTGGAGAAGCAATGAACTCCAACCCCTGGTCTCGAAGTTGCGATATTTTATGCTCTAATACCAACTCTGCGATATGGACAACTGAAGCAGTCATAGAGAGCGATCGAGCTAACACTAATTCAATTTCAGCAGTTGGCAGCCCTAAACTAGAAACAGCCAGCCGTTTTTTAGCAGCTACCGCATCCGAGCCAAAATCAAGGGAACAATTGCGATCGCAAAAATTATCTACAAGAACTTCGACTTCAAAACGATCGGGTAACGGACATTTGAGTAGAGGAATTAATGGACTTAGCTTTGATGGCAATTGGATGTACTCGCCCAGCAGTACCCAATATTGGTGGGCCCAACGCCCTTTCAGCTCAAAGAATGCGTTAGCCAATTGAGAATAACGGCGGACAAGAGGCTGTTCGGTACTGTCTGATTCCAAAATATCCTCTAACAAAAAGATACCGGGGCAGTCATTTTCCAGCAGAAATTGCAGGACATCACTTTCGACAGATAGCTCAGTTTTGCATAAGACGCATTCACTATTATACATCTGGGAAATATCTGAAACGCTTGTCCTATCTGAATGACAACCTAAATTCGGGAGAGGTTTATCCAAACACCGCACCTGTTGAAGAGTTGCATAGCCTGGATTCCAATAATAAACAGGTAAACAACACTCACTGGCGTACTGATGAAATGATGACAAGATTTTTTGGCGATCGGCACTGTAATATTCAATGGCAACTATGGGAGTTTGAATGACTCTTAACTTAGACCAAGTATTGCAAACGTTCATGAGTTGATACAACTAAATAGACGAGGTTTAATATAATAATTTAACTAAGGTAATTAAAATTTAACTTCCTGCTAATGAGCGAAATACGCCCCTCAACTGGAGGGGGGAATTGTGCCTAACGGCACTCATAAATTGATGTTAAGCAAGTTAAATTGTCAATCATGGTCACAGCTAAAAAACAAACCGCAGCCACTCCTATTCGCTCTCAGTCACCAGTGCCTGCTAAATCTAAACCGTCTGAAAAGCAGAACAGTCAAACAGTCGCCAGTAACAATGGAGCAAAATCAAAACCTCAATCTAACCTCAGCCCGGAGCAACTTGCTGGCGAACTAGTCAAACAGATTCGCAATACAATTCATAAGAAGTACGGTGTGACAATTCAGCGTCGCGATAGCCGTATTTCGACAAAGGTTGGCCACGCAATTCGCGAAAAACTGGGATTGGATATTCAAGCTCAGTTGAATAAGCGCAACGGTAATGGCAATGGTAAAAAGTTCGACTGGCAAGAGTGGAACAATACTGTGTTTCCCAAGCTAGTTGGCCGGCCCGAGGAACTCAAGTATGGTGTCGAAGTTGTTGCCTTAGCGATGAGCCAACTTTACGATACAATTGCTGACAACCCGCAAGCTGCCATTGCCGATTTAATGGAGTTCAATGCTCAAAGCTTAAAGCGTCGCAACGAGTTAGCTAAATCCTCAGAAGAAGATACTGAAGAACTCGATGAGGACGACGAACTCGATGATGAAGATGATGAAATTGATGACATACTCGATGAAATTGATGAGGATGACGAAGACGAGGAAGGCGATGAGGATGAGGAGGAGGATGATGACGATGAGGAGGATGATTTTAGTTTAGACGAAGAGGAAGAATTTGAGGAAGACGACGAATAATTGCTAAAGTTTGATTAGAAAGCTCTGCTGAAAAAGCAGAGCATTTTTTTGCCTCTATCGAGGCCTTTTCCACGAATCGCGATGCTGGGTAATGATTGTCGCCACCGTCCGAATCAGGACGCTCTGGGAAGCATACCCAACAAATTCACAATCAAGGAAATTTTGACCTTGATTGTGAATTGGATTTTACCCACTCACCCACCCACTAAATTTTTTGAATTAATTGTAATTAGCGAACTGTCGTCGCTTTAGTTGTGAAGAAAAAACACGCTTGAGGGTTAATCATGGCTAATCGCAAATCAGCTCCAACTCCGATGCAAAAGCAATTTGCAGAAACTCTTGAAGAACAGCGCTTCGAGATGTTTTTGCACGTTGCCCGCGAGTTAACGGGACGTGCCAAACAACGACAGTTGCAGAAAGGTAAAGCTCTTGACTGGGAAGCGTTCAATACTTGGTTTAACAAGCAATATGAAGGCTACTCGGCTGACGAGATGCTTGAAGAAATCTTGAGCAACGTTTACTGGCTTTCATCTGAGCAAGCAGTGATTGACTTGCACTTCCGTTATATCGAATCGGCAGTCAAAGCTTCTCATAAGAAAAAGGCAACTGACGATAATGAAGAGATTGATGATTTTGTCAAATAATCAATGACGACCCCCGATAAAGGGGATAAAATCCTGCTCCAAGCAGGATTTGTTTTGCCCGCCCACCCACCCCGCCAGTTCCCTTTGCGATATTTGCGATCGCATTCTCAGAAGGCTTTAGTAATGTTTTGATATTAAACGCGAGCGCGTTTGAGAAATGTTCCACTTGCAAATAAATTATAATCATGTACGAACATATTCAGCATTTTCTCACCCTCACAATTGAAACAGTGGTAATTTTTGGTTATGGTGGCTTAATTGTTCACTATATCGCTACGCTGTTAGCATCGAAGCGGATGAATCCTTCTGAAAAACTCTCAGCAGAACTTGCCCCAGATTTTGTGCCTCTTCTCAATGAAATTGCTTCCTTTCCTGCTGTTGCCGAATGTGCAGCAACTCCAGAACCCACAGAAGAACAGCGCCTCACCTCTTCGCTACAATTTAAAGCCGAATTTGCTTCTAATATTCAACTCGATACCGATACATTAAATCTACCTTTCATTCAAGTCGATAGCCTGACTCTTCGACAATGCCGCACCGTTATTCGAGCGCTCAATTCCACTCTCCCACGAAGTGAGCATATTCGCCTGAAACTCAACAAAAAATATGTGCCAGCAAATTCGTTAAAATTTCAAATCAAGAAGCACTTTGACCATCGACCGCAGCAAGTTGTCTCCCTAATTGAGCAAATTTTGAAAGCTAGTTAAAATGGTCGGAGAATCAACGACTAAATTAGTGTTTTTTTTCAAAAAAACTTCTGGTAACGAGTTGATAGAAAGTTTTTTTGAGTGAACCCTCTCTTTCCATATCTGGCGATTAGTTACTTTTTTCACCATTGCCAAAGGGAATCAGACCCCTGCCAATCTGTTCTATCAACTCGTTGAGACTCAATCCCAGTTCAATGGCGATCACACCGCACGAATTTCCTCCATCCTACCGACGTTACCTGGATATAAGCTACATAGCAGCATATCTGCCGGCAGCGAAGATTTTTTGTGCGGTTAATTGCAAGTCGGGAAAGATTGAGGAAATAAGCCGATCGTCATTTTGAAACAACTGTTTTTGATACTCGTCTTCTCGCAGCGTACAAATAGTAACTGTCGGTTGTTTGGGTTTGCCAATATATTCTCTGCCACCAATGCCCAGATAGTCAACAATCCAATACTCAGGCACTCCTAGTATGGCGTAATCTTCAACTTTGCGAGCGTAATCGTTCTGCCAGTTGGTACTAACAACTTCAGCAATCAGTTTAATAGAAGAACCTGATGTAATTACAGGTTCTTGGTGCCATAAAGGTTCATTAATTAGTCGAATTTGGTCTAATACAAGCACATCGGGGCGAAAGGCTGTTGCTGTTCCTAATAGTTTGATGAGACAGCGAGGGGGGATAAGGTAGGGTAGATCCAGGCGGTCAATTTCTACATTCAGTTTTCGTCCCAGAAAACCGGATACTTGTTCGTGCGGCCCTGTTGGTTCCATTTCGGTTAATTCACCATCAATCAGTTCGTAGCAATCGCTGTCGCCGTAGTTAGTAATAAATTCATCAACAGTTATAAGTTTTGGAGGTGATTGAACCATTATATTTTTTCCTGATACATTTATACGGCAAAAAACCGTAATTTTTAACAAGTTTTTACAGATAAAAACCCCGTCATTACTATCAATAAAACTTCTAGTAACGAGTTGATAGAAAGTTTTTTTTATCTAACCTCCCTTTCCATATCTGGCGATTAGTTACTTTTTTCACCATTGCCAAGGGGAATCAGACCCCGGCCAATCTGTTCTATCAACTCGTTGAGACTCAATCCGCGTTCAATGGCGATCGCGCGAATTCCTTCCCATCCTACCGATGTTACCTGAATATTTCTTTGCTTCTTGGGTTCTTCATAGCGGGGTTGTCCCCCAGAGCGGTTGAGGTTGGCTAGTGAGTTGGGATGGGGGTGAATTCCTTTCCTGGGTGACATAGCGTCGATAGCATTTCCTTTTTTTTACTATTTTCGCATTTTCTGGAGGCTTCTCGACGATAACTATGTTAGTGTTGAATAGTTCAAGAAAATTCCTGCCCGCGCTGACTCCCCTACTCCGGTTGCGGTCGAGCGCGGGCGAGCCTTGCATTCAACAAACTCGCCAGGAATGCGTCAAATGCAATCAGAAGCAGACGATCGGGAGCAGCAAGCGTTAATTGTTTTGCCGGGGGGTATTGGAGGGTGTACCTCTTGTGCTGCGAAACAACTGCGAATCGACCCCGAATTTCAATCTCTCATTCCTCCCCTGAGTAAAGACGAAAAAGCCGCCCTGCAAGCGAGCATTCTGGAGGAAGGATGCCGCGATCCGTTAGTAGTCTGGGCCAAGGAAAAGCTTCTCATCGACGGCCACAACAGGTTCGCCATCTGTACCGCGCACGGCATACCATACAAAATTGTAGAGATGTCTTTTGACAGTCGGAATGCAGTCAAGGTCTGGACGATCGCCAACCAACTGGGACGGCGCAGCTTGACGCCAGAATCCGTTAGCTACCTGCGCGGCACCTGGTACGAGCTGACCAAGGAATCTCACGGGGGCAAGCGTTCGGCAAACTGTCAAAATGACAGTTTGACAGACAAAATATCGCCAGATAGAGCAAGCTGTCAAAATGGCAGCTTGACAGACAAAACAATGCCAGATGAGGCAAGCTGTCAAAATGACCACTTGACAGACAAAACAATGCCAGAAGGAGCAAGCTGTCAAAATGGCAGCTTGACAGACAAAACAGCACGAGAGTTAGGAGAACGGTTCAAAGCTTCCCCCAGAACGATTTACCGGGATGCCCAATTTACTCGAGCTGTGGATGCTCTCAGTTTTATTGGAGGGGACGAAGTGAAGTGGAAAATACTGAATCGCTCTGCTGGGCTGACCAAGAAGCAGGTCATCGCTTTGGCAAACGACACTCGCAGCAATCCGGCTCAGGTTGCCAAAACTTTACAGGGGCGCGACAAAAAAGTAAAACCTGAAGGCGAACCTAAGATCGCCCACCACCTGACGCTCAAAATTGGTTCCTTGGTGGAAGTGTACGCGCCCGATCGCCAGGACGTTAACGGTCGGTTGGGGCGCATTCAGTCAGTGGGCGAGAAAACGGCTACCGTGTGGATGCGGCACATCCCTACTCTTGCCATGAATTTGCATACCTTCAAACACTCGGCTCTTACTGCTGTACCGCTCGAAAATCAACCCGGACTTCAAGAAATTTGCGATCGCACTGACCGACTTCACAAATTAGGAAATCTCGATCCGTTTGAAGTAGAAATTCTGAACTTGTTAGAAAGAGCAACGGCTCTTACTCCCACCGAATTGCAGTATTTAGAACACATGGAGAACAGACACAAGCTTGATTGAGTGCCTCACAACTATTTTCCCTTTTGAGAACAGCAATAACTTCGGAAATTTTAGTTGATTCACTTGACAGTTCAAACACAGATTCAATCAATTTTTGTTGAGCTGCTAATTGTCGCAGTGAATAACAAGCGAGCGCTCGCACTCGCTCGGGAGACTTGCTAGCATTTTTAGCAGCAAACGGCCCCCAGAAAGCACTCAGCACAATCTTAATCTGTTCCGATATTGGGTATGTTTGACTCAAACAGTAATCCCAAACCATCTTATCGAATGGGTCGTCTAGTGCAACTAAAACACCCGATATTTGCGACTGCACTTGCTTCTGATTTTGGTCAGGTAACGGCTGATTGTTCAAATTGGCAATCATAGATTTCTCCTGTTAAGCTAACTTATTTACATCCCTTTCGCGACTTTACTATTGGCCATCAAGGAACAAACTCTCGTTCTTGAGGGGAGCGAATCCACAAAGTACAAAATCCTTTTTGTGCAGGTTTCCCCTCTACTGTCAGCGTCACCCCCAATCGATTTATCTCAGTTTCACACAGTTTTTTGCCACCTTTCTCGCTCAACAAAGCTTGATTCCAGCTCATAAGTTGGCGAGCATATTTCCCTTCATTGCTTGTAGCCCACTGAATTGTATCCGCGTTCTTGCGAGCAAACTGACCCTCTTTGCTCAGCCCCCATTCGAGCGCTACGGCTTGTTCTAAAGTGAGCTGACGCGGCCCTTTTGGGTCGAGTTCTGGCGCTGGAATAAACCGGGGTAGCGCTAACCCGATAAACGCGCCGATCGCCATTGCCCCTAAAACCACCCCGCTCCCAAAAATCACCGACCAAATATCGTGAGCAACTTTCTCTAAAGCTGCTTGTCGCACTAGAGTGTAAACTGAGTTGGAAATGTGGCGATGTTGCACCTTAACAGCCGCTTTTCCCTGCCGTTCTAAAAACTCTCTGCTTTCTTTTTCCCAATTTTCAGTAAGCTGGCGAACTTGTTCCAATTCTTGAGAGATGACAGCTTGAGAATCTTTCAAATCACCTTGCCATTTAGATTGCCAATTCTTGAAAAACTGGTCAATCTCTTGCGGTTTTTTTTCTAACAGTAGTTCGAGTTGACCTGTCGCCAGCAATACGATAAAAAGTGGGTCATTTTTATTGAGACCGTATCGGTAAGCCGTCTGAATGACGTGAGAGCGAAATTTGGAGTCTTTGCTCTTGAGTACCTGGCTGATTAGTGACTCAGTATCTCTCTCGTACATGGGAGGGGCAGATAAAGGATGTCTGTTCAGAGCTTCTCTTTCCCTCGAATCATCGTCTATGAGTTCCCAAAACTCCTCTTCATTTAGCTTACTCCCATCTGATTTCAACTTTTCTTCTACTGCATCTTCTGGGAATGTATCTGGAGAATCGGGCAAATTTTGCGAATTTTCAGCGGATTGTATGGAATTATTTTTGGTATTATTAAGTCTGCCCTGTTCCCTTGGCGTTTCCAATATCTCGCCCAACTCTTGAGAGTCAACTTCGGAAAGTTCTTCTAAAAGTCGCTCGGACATTTAACCTCCTAGCTAATTAAAATCCAAATCTTTATGCTGTTCTGCATCGCGCATTCTCTAGTCTAATAGGCTTGGGATAACAACAATCTGACTTCCTTTCACAAGTCTCTATCTTCCAAAAAATATTGAAATGAAATTCGTCTGAAAGCGCTAACCCAAGCGTATTGTCTTATAGTCTGAATTCACATTTTTTCCCTCCCATAACGAGTTCATTACACATCGACTGTAAAATTTACATTCCTGGACGTAAATTATCGGTTTAGACACTACCTGTAGTAGTAAGATGCGTTTCGGCACACCCAGCCCGCTGGCCCAGTGGTGAAGAAGTTCTTGAAACCCTCGAAATCTCTTAGCGGGCGATCGATCAATCTTCTTATTTTCAGAATTTAAACGCAATAAGCAACGTTTATTGCTAAGAACCAACGCCTGGGATAACACAACTGCGTTGATTGCACTCAGCCAGCGGGCTGGTTTCGGCACACCCTATCAGTAGAGTCTGTGCGTAAGCCTTAATTTAGATTCTTAAAAGCTTACGATACCTTTTTTACAAATTACAGCCTCCTGAGATTTTACAACCTGTTGCTTATTTTGTTACTCATTTTGGGGCTCATTTTCTATTGGCATTTCCTCATTTTTTTTTCGTTCATAGGGCACAATGACTTCTTTTTTATTGCGATTAGGCGCGTTGTTAAACAAGCCTACATCTTCTATCAGACGGAAACAGTCTTCCAGAAAAGTATGCAATCGCTGCTGACTAATCAAGAAGAATTCAGAGTGTTTCATTGCTTGAGAAAATGACAACCGCTTCGTATCAATAAACTTGCGCTCTCTTGCACTCAGAGCCGGCAAATCTACCACAGGAATTCGGTAATTATTAATGAGCTTGTTCATTTCCTTATGGCTTTGTACGTGCGACCAATCTTTGCAAACTCCAAAATTGCGGACAAAAATGTGATTGAGCTGACCTTCAAAGTAGTTGAAAGAGTCAATAAACATTTCAATGCTGTCCGTCGTGCCCCCGCAAATAAACCACTTGCATACATCAACTCCTGACTGCTCTTTAAAATCAGGAGATGTTAAATTAGCTTCGTCAATCCATTTGTTGATAATGCTGTAAACCCGAGCTGGTAAATTGACAATCACAGGAGTTTCTACTGCTGTTTCAAAAATAATATCGATATCGAAAAACTTCTCTTCATCTTCAACTAAAGCTACGATTTTTGCATTGTGTTCAGGATAGCGCTGCTGCACATCAGGATTTTGAAAATCGCCATCAATTAACGTGTACAGCAGTTCATACTTCTGATTGAATTCAACCAGAATCCGAGTTAGCATCGACTTGCCAACGCCACCTTTCTCGCCGTCAACCAAGTGAATCATGTTAGTCATTTCATTCCTCCTTGCTGGATGTCGATATCTATTCAAGACTTAATAATTTTTAACTAAAGCTAGGCCCGACCATTGCTGGATCGAAACCAGCTAAGTTAAATGCGCTGTTTTCAAACTCAACTTCTCCCGAAAAGTCCTCTGGTTCTTTTTCTTCGGGCAAACTTGCTGACTTTGAACTCTCAGGGGCAGTTAATTCTGCAGCAATAGATGCACTTGAATTCGATAAGTGAGGGAAAGTAGCTAAAGGAATTAAACCCGAAGAAATACCAGGGGCAATTACTCCTAACTCGGTACAGTTAAATCCCGCATCTCGGCAAACTTCATCTATCTGCCTGAGCAAAAAATTAATGCTTTCTCGCCTCAAATACTCTAAGTCTGTAGTAGAATGACTACCGCTATTGCGTAAAGATGCTAACAGCCACCGCGCTTTGATTAGAGGTAAAATCGTTTCCTTGAAACTAAAAAAAGGATGATTTTGCAGGTAAGATAGCAAGATAGCGTCTTCGGAATCTGGCAAAACTTGACAGCGCCAGCAAAATTCCTTGTAGCGTTTTCTAGGCATAATTCCTCACCTTTTTTCCAGCACCTCGGTAGGGCCCTCCCAATAAGAGAGCTGCATCTAAGTTTGCTTCTGATTCCTCTAATGAAGGTTTTGTATTCGACGACGACTCATCACTCAATTTATTAGAATCATCTAAGCAGCTATGTTTGATACTTGAATCAGCCTTTTGTTGAGCGCAGTTTTCAGTGTTTTGTTCAGTAATATCTTCAGTCTTTTGTTCAGTGGGTTCCTCAAATTTTTGTTCAGTAATATCTTCAGTCTTTTGTTCAGTAGATTCCTCAAATTTTTGTTCAGTAGATTGCTCGGATTTAGCGTGAGTAAATTGCTCAAATTTTAATTGAGTAGGTTGCTCGGATTTTAGGTGAGTAGGTTGCTCGGATTTTGGGTGAGTAGGTTGTTCAGATTTTGGCTTTGTAGATTGTTCAGCACATTCTTTTACACTCTGTATATCAGTCGTAGGGACTAGAGCATCTCCTGAACTGGAAGTTGTATCTTCTGCCCTCTGAGAAGTTGCCGCAACAGAGCTTTGCCTCAGTACCTCAAACTGAGATTTGAAGTAAGAAAATAGTCCGTAAACATCAGCTATGCGGCAACCTAAACCATCAGGATCGAGCGTTTTTGGCACTGTTATACCTGCGTGCCAAGACAGCGAATAATGGGAAAACTGATTTCGCAGTTCTGGCTTCATATATTCAGAAGTCCCCCCGCAAAATACAATTTCATCTAAATCGGGCGGCAGCACTTCATTAATCCAATGAGATAGCATTCGAGCGTAGTCGAAGCGAGACAGCTTGACTGCTTCAATCAATTGGTCAACTTCTCGATCTTTCGCTGTCTCCTCTCGATTCCGAGCAATTCGGTAAAAGTAAGGGCGGTTGTAGCTTACGCCCGCTTGAGCGATTGATAAAGCTAAACGGGAAGCATCGTAGTTAGAGGTTCGCTCTTGAACTAGATCCACCAACCTTACCATTCCTAAGTCTGAAGTTTTGCCCTTACCGACAGCACCGCGTGCCGAAACTATTACCGAAGCATTGCGAAATCCCACCATCACAAAGGCAGTTACCCGCTGCTTGAAGGCTGAACCTAAATTACTGTTGTGGATCAAAGCAATGCCGCCGCCTTCTTGCAAAGCTTGGGTTTTGTCCAGTGTGACGGAGAGCTTGCCGGTGGGTGTCTCAAATGAAGCAGAGTATTGACTTAATAGCTCAAAAAATTGCTTGGAGTCATTAAATTCGCCTGGGGGCAAGAAAACGGAGATCGCAGCGCTAAATTGATTGCCTAAATCTAACTTCCGCGACACTACCCACAAAGCTGCTAGAGCTTTGTACAAAGCGCTACTGTACTTCAGTCCCGCCAAACCGATGTGAGCATTGAATTGCGCTGCTGCCAGGTAGCCAACGGCTCGGCATTCATTACCAATTGCCACCCAAGCAATATTTTCGGGAGATGCTGATGCGAGGTTGGGTTGTGTGAAACAATTGGCTATGTCTTGGCTCACTGGCCCCACCTGCGATTCCATTACAAAGGAGTTCGCTTTACTGCCTGCTTGCGAGCTTTGGCAGAAAACTCTAGTAGATAAGCCGCCAAAATCTATAGCCAGAATCGCATCTGGTATTGATGGTTTTTTCTTCATAAATGCTGGCTTTTATTACGTTATAAAATAATAGTATTGGCTTCAGTTTAAGTCTGACCTCACCAAATCCGGTGGTTTTGGATAATTAAAATAGCCCCCTCCAAATGGCGGGGACAGACTGCCTTTCAAGGAAAAAATCTTGGGTGGATTATCAGGGAAAGAGCTTTAGAGTTGTGAGAAACGGTGTAGGTATTGTGAGTGACATACCGAGCAGGTACGCCCAAAGTATCTTCAATAAAGTGTTTGAGTTCCGTGTGGGAGTAGCACTTCTCGAACGTACCCCACTTGGTAATTACGCCATCGTTATAAGCAATACCCGCATGATTGGTCGATCGCGGGCGTGATAGCACTAACCACCAGAGTTTGGCGGGTTAAGTGGTAAGCAGAGATGAGCGCTTCATACCGAACCATGAGAGTTTCAATAGTGCTGAGGACATAAATCAGGGTGACAATATCAGCCGCTTTTTTGATTCGGGGAAAGTAGTAAGGCTCGTAACCCCGGGAGCGAAAACCCATTGCTTGGAGGAAGCGGACATCATCCCCACGACCACATCCATAATCCAAGTGTGTGTGGTGGTGTTGGAGTATCCCCCCATCAATAGTAGCAGCCATAGGTAAGCTTAATTCATTGCGCTTGAGAGCGGCTTTGTGTCTCGGTATTGTTCTCTGGTCTAGTTGAGTTGGTGTCATACTAAATCAACTTAATATCAAGAGTAATTTTAAATATACCAATAATTTAAATTAAAGGGCTACCGCTAGGGTGTAAAAAAATAGGGAGTAAGCTATGCTCTACGCTTTGATTAATTCAACAGGAATCCACCGGCTGGAAGTAGAAGAAAAGTTGGAACTGGCAGATTTGCAAAACCGAGTGGGCATTGCAGGTGAACCTGCGTTCATAGAATATGTCCGGAATCAATTTCCAGAACCCGCGATAGACCTAATCTGTGATGAGGAATTCTCATTCAAAGAATTGCCCTTAACCTGCATTACCAGCCGAAGGATTGCCCTCTACGGTCAAGTAATCGCTGCTGCATCTACGGATGATGGTGAAACAATAGGGTTGACCGAAGTTCAGTTTCAATTAGTCGCGACAAATCTGATTATTGCGAGCCGGATCTAATCTATCATGCCTCAAGTTTGCGCTTGGGGCAACTTTTTTATTTAAAATAATATAATAATAACGTCTTACTAATAGCTAATAATTTATAAAATTAATAACTAAAATAACTTAAACAAAATGGCTAGCGCAATGGGTGTAAATCACAATTAGAACAATTGTGACACATGCCCAGAAAGAAGACACAATTACCCGCATCTCAAGAACCTGTCACATCGAGTGAATCTACGGCTAATACGCCCAATACGTCCTTATTGGATGTTATTTGCGCTCAATTACTAGCAACCTCAGAGCGGGGAATAGAAGCACTGACCGCCCTCAAAGCTCAACTAAAAGCACAATACGACACCCCCGAAACTCCTGAAACCGACTCAATTGTGCAGCAAGCATGGCAACACATGAACCCAGACCAACGTGCTCTGATTTCCAGTCGCTGTGAGGCTCACCGAGGACACACTAAGTCATTGCATCTACTCACTGTACAACTGGAGGACTTGGATAAGCTAATCGACAACATCGAAGGTGAAGAAATCACACCCGAATTAGAAGTAGCGGTGCAACAACTCTTAGAACAACGGGGTAGTACCTACGAGCAATGGCTTTCCAAGGTTGATAACTACTGCGCTGCCATTACCAACCGCCATGCCCTGAGCCAACAACGTAAATCTGAAGCAGAACGCCTGAATAAACTCGCAGCTACCGACAGCAAACGAGTGAATTGGATGAAAGCGCAGCTCAAAAAGTGTCTCAAATCTCAGGGTGTCAAGAAACTAAGCCTGCATCGCTTCCACTTAACTATCAGCAACAATGGCGGAGTTTTACCCCTCAAACTCCCTTGTGAAGTAAATCAACTTCCTCCCCAGTTTCAACGCATTGAAGTATCGCCCGATAATTCAGTCATCCGACAAGCCTTGGAAGCGGGAGATATCGAAGCTCAGAAAGTTGCACAATTCGGAGAAGGCGAAACTAAGTTGAGAGTTCTATAGATTGCCCTTAAGCAGGAAATAATCACTTTTTACAAAGGACTCTTTTCTGCTTAATGTTAACCTCAAAACCAAAGAAATTTTAATAAGATAGCTGTCGCTAGTGTAGAAAAAATAGTAAGTTAGAGGTACACAATGCACTGCTGTTTAGGGTTAGATTGTACTCAAATGGGTTTAGATGAAGGCGGAGAGTGCATCAACGAAGAAAGTTGCTACCGTTACACAGAAGCTTGGAATTTGTACGAAATAGTGCTACTCAAAGGATTCCCAGGTGCGGTGTATCTTTGCTGGCATAGCAAGGATAATGCGAACACCGAATGGACTGATGAAAAGTGGGGGTTCAAGCACCTCAACAACTGCGATTGGTTGCTGCACAGCAGCGCATCATTGAATGCCTTTGCAGAATGGCAACACGCCTATTACAAACTAAGCTCTAGAAACAACACCAAGTACGTTCGGAGTGAGTTATTTGATGAGTTTGAAGCGTTGAGAACGCAGGTAAACACGGAGTACGGGAAACGACAAGAAAGCAGCGCTCTCATCCTATTTGAATAACAGAACACATAAAAATGACCAGAAACATTCACACATTCCTCAGAACGGCTTGCTTCGTGAGATGCCGTCACCCTTCCCATCACGAACGAGGATACACCTTAAAGCATCATAAACTTGAGGGCATCATTCAAGTTTGGTTCAACTCTTTTGAGCTGTTGGATGAGGCAGAAAAAGTTTTGAGAACAGAAGGGCTTGAACTCAAGATAACTTTGGCTTATCAATCTAACGGCTGTTTTCTTTCGATCGATTGTTAGATAGCTACTACACTCTTGGATTAATGGAGTCATAAAATATGCAGATTTTCTCATTGAGAAAATACAATCCCATGTCTCATTCCAATCGGATGGTATCGCGCTATGAGTATCCCTACTGCTATCACGACAATGTGTATAACTTCAAAAAACTGATTTATCCAATCAACCCGTTTGATGATGGGGTATGGATTGAAGCTAGTCGGGTTCCGCCTGAAGTGTTCGTGCAGTCTATTAAAGTAGAGTTGATTCTGAGAGATGCGAAAAATCCTTGGCTGAATGCCATCAAAAATGATTCATCAGAAATGATGGTTCGTGTTGATTCCCACTGGATTCAAACATTTAAAACACCCCTATATCTGGGAGGAAACTCAAATGAACTAACAACAAAATAAAGAGCAATTCGTTGTTGAGCATTGACTGAAACAACGGTAGATATTGAATACACGAAAGGGCAAAAAACCAGCGTTTCCAGGCCCTTTTACTTGAACAAGGAGGAATCATGTTAGGAACACACTTCATCGAATTACCCGTAGCGATGCCACCCATGTTACCTGAGATGGTGGGAGTCAGCAACACTCAATACTTTGCTCTTTATTACCAAGGAAGCAAAGCCACATGGAGTAATGGCAGAGCAATGGCTACGTTTAGTTACTACGCCGTGTATGCGCCACTGATAGAACACATAACTCTCGCAATCCACTTAGAGCCTTATAACTTTGGTTCCGATGATGAGCTGCCAGAACACGCTATTTTATGCGACTGTGTTCACCATAAAATGTATGTCGGCGCGTACAAAGAAATTGATTATTTCCTGTTACAGCAGCATCCCCATGAGCCGTCCCAGTTGACCGCCCAAGAGTTTGAAGAAGCCGTGAAAGCGGTGGAAAGTATGACCTTAGAGCAAATGCAGCGTTTGGGAATGTTCGAGATGTTCGGCAACACCAATCCCCAAGCGCGCCTCGCAACCGCAGAATTGGTGCAGTGGCTAGACCAACAAATCACCGAAGAATTGATACAGCAATATATCCAATTAGCTAATCGGGGTAATTGGACAGCGGTGAGGGCATTAGACACCCTCAAGCGTAGAATCTCAGAAGGTAAGAAATACCACCAGCAATTAGAGAGCAACTAAATTATCTATGCCGGAGAAGTCTCGATATTACAGCCCCGGCATGGGTACAAAACACCCATAGTGTAGCAAACGCGGAGTTAGCCCATGAAGCGATTGACTTGCAGGGATAAAGCAATTTATTCAGTAATTTTCTTGATGCTTGGCAGCTTTCTAACAGTAACGAATACCTTTAATTCTGGGTGTCACCTCGTTCGAGGCGTTTTGACTGCCTCAACAGCTCAGGTGTCGAGTTTATCCTTAGCCTTGTTTGCCCTAAGCCGATCGTTTACCAAGCGTTTGTTGCTCTGTTCGGTATACGCTGCAAACCCGAGTACCCAGAGCATCCGGTGCAATTCGGCAGGCTTCCAACCCTCATCCTTGGCTAATTCTTGCATTTGCTCTAAAAGCGGAGCAGGCACGGAAAAATCTATGCGTACCATTTTAGGAGCATCAATGTCGGGCATTTTCAATTTCCACAATTCATATACTGCTTATCCTACAAGGATTTAGGGGTTCCTAAGTCCTTAAGGATTCTCCCTCATGCCCAATAGTTCACTTTGAGGGTATACACAGGGACTCAGAAGGGGTACAATGTGGAAATTCATCCAAAACCAAACCCCGCCCCCTCTGACTCGCAATCTTCTGGGGCGGGGTACGGCACTCACAATGGAGATTTCCTCTATGTTCGCAGATTA
Source organism: Microcoleus sp. B5-D4 (assembly GCF_036705145.1). Taxonomy (NCBI): domain Bacteria; kingdom Bacillati; phylum Cyanobacteriota; class Cyanophyceae; order Oscillatoriales; family Microcoleaceae; genus Microcoleus; species Microcoleus sp. B5-D4. The sequence goes on from NZ_JAUBTV010000028.1 coordinate 23,474, forward strand.
CGGGCAGCCATCGCAACCCGCTCAGCCAAGCTTTGTAGAAATACCCAATCCCCGCGTCACCACCACAATCGGACGCATGGAAGTGACCGACGTTCGCCTTGAAACCGTCACTGGTCGTCTGCTGGATGATCAAGACAACCCGTTAGAGGAAGACGGACAGCCAGTTTACATCTGCGTTCGGAAGTTAGAGATTTTGTGTTCCACCGAACGAACCAACATGATGAGTTGGTGGGAACTGAGGGAACAAGCGATTGCGGGACACACAACGCCCCGAAAATATTCCCTCGAATCCTTAATCAACAGATTGGACGGGTTGAAGTTAGACCAACTCTACGCTTTGCGAACCTTCGTTTGTTTGGAGAGCGACCCCTTCCAAGCGTATTCCGGTAGCGTCAACAACGATTTATCCCACTTGCAGGCTTGGTTCCCGACGGTGCGAGCACTTTGCCGCGTCGAACAAAACCAACTAGCAAGCGCTCTGTGCTGGCGAATAGCTAGCGACTCCAACGCATCAATCCCACCCACACCGGGCGACGTCCGGGACGATCGATAGCGATCTCGCCAGTTTCTTCCATCAAGACACCAGTGAGGAATGACTATGACCAACGGCAATGGGTCTAACGGCGTGTCGCCCCAGCCAGATCCAATACAAAAGTTAACGGAATATGTCGAATCTTTGGAAATTTCTCTGGAAATTCAGGAGGATAAAACAGACGTTATTGAAGATCAGGTGGCAAATCTGACCGAGCAGATAACCGAGTTAAAACAACAAGTAAAACAGATGTATGGAGATGAAGAGGACTGGGAACGTATGTCAAAGACTTGACGGACTTATCGCACGCCGTCAGGCTAAAAACCGATTGCAACTGTCTAAGCTGGAGCGAACCAAGCGCTTGCGAGATGAAGCTGCTTTGGGTAGACCTTTTAGAAAGTCTCCCCTGCTAGACTTCGTTGATGACTTGGTGCATAGACCCCCAAATCAAGAACAGATGCGCCAGCTCAAAGAACTACTTCTAGAAGAACAGAAAGCGATCGCTAAACTCATTGCCTTAGTTGAGCAGCACCTAGAGTAGTGGTCTGCCGTTCGCGAAACAGCCCAGCCACATCCGCTGCTGGGTGAGTTTTGTTTTTTGTGGATGAGGCGCGAGATCGTTCGGGGCTTCTTAATTTCGCTCGGCAAACGCGCTGCTTGGATTAGCTGCAAATTGGATGAATTTCCAGCACTCGTGCCTGGCTTAAGTGAGTGGAAATGAGAGCTCCTGAAAGAACTATCCAACCAGAAATTTCCGTAAATATTGAAACATCCCAAGCAACTGAGTTGGCTCCGAATCAGGAATCAGAAGACTCTCAAGAACTGTGGGAATTAGCCAAGAAGCGGCTCAAGCGAATCCTGGCAAACCGATGAAGTTACTGCACGGGAAGATACTTAAACAAAAATACGAAATTTCCTCTTCAACGGCGAATACGCTCGCGCTGGAAAACTGTAAAGCTACCTTTAAACAAAGTAAGCGGACACCAGCGGATTCGGATCGGATACATTGTTTCATGCCGATTCCAGAGAGCACTCCATAATATCCCAGTCAATGCCATCATCGGGGAACAAGGATAATTGCCCTGGCGATACGTTTGATTGACCGCGATTGTGATAGGACAGGTGACACGCGGTACACAGAGCGATTAAGTTTTCAGGGCGGTTGTCCTCCGGTATCCGATTGCGATGGTGCACCGCCAAAGTTAAAGCACACCGTTCAGATTTGGTTAAGCCGCTTTGTTTACCGGGTCGGAGGCATTGTTGATGGCACTTTGCACAACGCCAAAGAGCGCTTTCTTTCACCGAGAGCGCAATCTCTTGCCAATTGTCGGGATACCTCTTTGGTTTAGGCATAGCGGTAAAAGCTCATCTTTTCAAAATAGGGCGATCGCTCTGTTAAGTAAATTCAATTCAAAATTATCAGCAGCTAATCAACTTCAACACTGTCTTGATTCTCCCACAGTAATTCTGCCAATAAGCGAAAATCTTCAACGGTGGGCTTATACTCACAAGCTACGAACCATGCTTCGGTTAAAGTAGCCTATTGTTCGGGAGTCTCAGGTTTTTGGCGCACGGCTGGTGAAGAAATTGGTTCTGATGCGGGCTTCTGATGGGTTAATCCCCGATCTTACCAGTTGTAGTTCAAAATTAAAAAACGAAATTGGAGTTTGTATTCTGAAGCAGGGTTTGCACAACTATCCGCCGATTGCAACAGGTCCAGTCGAACTCTATTTTGAATATATTCCCGACCTTGAAAGCCGAGGGGAAATCATCATGATGAGCTGGGAATTGGGAAAGTCTGGCGCGCAATATGTTAAAGATACGTCCATTCGTTATCCCTTTCCTCCTCCCAATCAAAATATGCCTTGCCGACGAAATGTCTGCATCAGGGCTTCTATGCGGAGTCGGGCCCAGAAGGAACGTATTTTGCGATCGGAACATCCCATCAAACGGATTGCCCGTTAAATGGTTTGTAGAAACGAGTATCTTGAAATGCTCGGTAAATTTAGTTTCACGAACAACTCAGGAGCGATCGCCTCACACCGAATCATCGATCCACCCGCAAGCCGAACAATCCCAATGCACCGGGGGCGTTTCATATTGGGGATAAGTCATTTCACACCGGGGACATCGATCGGTAAATAGTGGATGGGTATCCAGCAGCTCTAACTGTTGCAAGGCGTGTCCACCGCTGCCGGGCGTTGCAGGATAAGTTCGCCGTCATAGTAGCTTGCACCCTCGGGTTCCCAGAGTTCCTCCGGTTCAGCGTTAGGGTTTTCTTAAAAGTCGGGGCAAGTGTCGGTGTCTGAGCCTGTGGCGTGGACGGCACAAACTAAGTAAGGATTGATTGCGCGCGTAGAGAAGACAGCGATGGCTCCGCCCCGGCTTACGCCTACGCATTCGGGAAGTTTGGGCATGGCGGGTGGATTGGGGTTTGGTTTAGTTTCTCCCAGAATTGGATATTGGAAGCGATCGCACTCGCGTCAAGACACCGCTGCTTTACCCGCATCAAGGATACCTCGCAAAAACTGGACTAATTCAGCAAATTGCTCTGGGTTATTTTCAAGCAACCATTCTGTAAGCATTACTGAGTGCGTAGTTTTCCTAAACTCGACCCGCGCTTCGGATAACTCGGAAAATAGCACATCGAGCAGTTTAGCTGCGTTAATATTTGCGTCAACGTATTGGGGATTTGATAAATCCTGCTGAGTAGTATCTTTCGATAAAAAATCCTTCTTTTCCTTTAACTTAACCTTATTGGTTTCCAGCCCTTCTCGGACTGCTTCGCTGGTAAGAGGTTGTTCTCGCCCCGCATCTTCTCGATTGAGAACGGCTGCTATAGCATCGGGATAGAGCAGGTAATTTTCATACATACACCTTTCCAGAAAATGAATTGGCTCTGGACTCCTTTTCCGCAAATCCGTGAGATCCTGTTTAGTTCTATTTTCCCGGTCAAACACAAATCCAACAGCAGGAGGGTACAAATTATTCCCACCGCTGAGCCGTTGGTATAAGTCAAACATAACATCAGCAAAGTGAGCCTTCTTTCCCGATAAATCCCCCGTGTTTTTGATGCTGACAATTTTAGTTACTGTCAAAAGTTTTGGAGCTAGCTTTTCCAATATGAGCGGGAAGCACAGTTCCTCGGTCGGCCCTTCCACCCAGAGAATGCTATCAGCACCGAAAACATCAGACAAACTCACTCCCAGTTCGGCTAATAGAGAGCGCTGTTCCTTAATATCTTTTGCATTCATCGCTGATGCTTGGGTTTGGCCATCCTCATATCGAAGTTTCACAATAGTTGAAGGATTGGCAGCGGAAATAATCTCAGCCGAATGAGTGGCAATAAAATATTGGTGCTGCGGAAACTCTTTGAGAATTTGTATCAGCTTCTTGGCCGCCCCTGGATGCAAATAAGATTGGGGTTCGTCAATAATAATCGGTCTGTGTTCTGGGGAAGCCAGTACCGCGTAAAGAATCGCCAGCACTTGACCGGTACCAGTTCCACAGTCTGACAAGCTAAATGCCAAGTCTTCTCTGCCGCTTTCGAGAGATTTTGTAGGCCAAAGTAATATTTTAAGATCGGGAGGCTGACGAGTTTGCTTCGATAAAATTTTAGTTGAAACCCATTCAAACTGTGGAAACATGGTAGAGACGTGCTGATTGAAACTTTCGTACAACTTTTTTTTACTGGGCGATTCCAATAAATGAATAACTTCAGCCAGGTTTGAAGCGCTTGAATTGAGATTTTCATCATTTCCAATAGAGCATTGTCCAACGAACCGCTGGGCTTGAAGTTGGGAAACGCGGTTTGCGAATTCGTCAAAAAGCGTTACGAAAAAATTTTCCTCTATATGCCTGTCTGCTTCATCAGTTTCTTGGCAGAATGTAAAGCGATCGTTCGCATCTTTTTTTATAAGATTTTTTTGGCTCCCTCTATTAAACCCCATCCTCATTGGGTCTGGCCGGTAGTACGTTAACTCAACAGCCGGATCTAAATCTTTGATTGAAATGCCATCCCGGTTTACTGAATGAACCGTTGATTTTGAAACAGTTAACTCTACATCGCTGGGATTGTCCATCCACTTTTGGAATAAAGCAAGCACTTCGGATGCGGGCAAGTACGAATTGCGAGCCGAAGACAATCCTACATAGTAGTTGGGTGATAAATTATCGAACAGGCTGTGAATTTCTGCTTTTGTGAAGATTAAAGTTACTTTGGCGACCGATTCTCGGATTGGCGTTGAATTGGGTTGCGGAAGCGTTTCGATACTGCGGTGCGGGCTTGTCTCAAAGCTCAAGCTCAGAGCTTCCAGCAGCGCTGTTTTCCCTGAATTGTTGGCTCCCACAATAATATTGATGCCGGGTTGGAATTCTAACACCCCAGACTCCCGGAATGACTTGTAATTAAGTAACTGAAGACGAGAGATGTACATAGCTGTGTTTAGGGGCAAACTTTAATCAATAAACTAGCGCAGTTGCAGGAGCGATCGCACTCCTGGTCAGTTAATCCCATCTGGCAAGTACAAATCATCACCGGGCAATCTCCTGCCCGTAATCTCTTGCCGGTTCTCCAACATAACTGACTCAAAAGATTCACCAAACCGCAGATTGTACTCAGGTTCAGTACGCTTGATGCTGAATGCTGCGTCAGCCCGCCGTTCGATGGATTCTGCCATGCTGGCTTGCACTAAAGCTTGAGCTTTTACGTTGCCTTTACCTACTTCATGCAACCAATATGCTGTAGCTAATGCAATGGGAATAGGCTTGATTAATTGAGCGTTGCCTTCAACTGGAATGCTTTGAGCTTGCGTAAAATTATATCCGCCAAAAGGCAGAGCCAAGGGCGATTTCCCAGTGAGAAACCGGCTCAAGGCGCTGCCCTTTTTGTCCACCGCACCCATAACCCCAATCGCATCGACTTTGTAGCCGCCGTCGGGTAGTTGATAAACATGAAGTGGAATTGCACCTAAAAGGATGGTGGCGGAAATAGCTTTAACTGTCATTTGTTACTTCAAATAAATTACAATTGCCAAAGATTAGCCGGTTTTTGACTAATTAATCAACGATATCTCTGAGCAAATAATTTAGTTTGCGGACTACCGAACCTAGCAAGTAGTGTTTGCTCTACATAGAGCAATCCACCGCTGAGAATGATGACTTAGAACTTCGCGTTGGCTGTCCTAGGTCGCAGGACTTCGACATTCAGCTCTAGTTTTTCTCCCAGCCACAAAGAATGTGTTGTATGGTCTGCCAGATCGTCGCCTGTTTCGGGATGGACGAGAATATTTAGTTCCTCGCGGTGGAGCATCAACCAGGGAACTACCATGCCAAACTGCGGGGGTAAAAATGCAACTTGATACATCGCTTGGGGGTGGGGGCCGATGGGGCAATCGTGCCAGCGCCCTAGCTGCACCTCAAACCGAGCCAATCCTTCGCGCACGCGCTCTGCGGCATCGCGGCTGGCTGTGTCAAAGTAAATATGGGCGTGAAAACCAACAATTTTGATGGTGTCTGCTTTCATCATTTTCAGTGGGGTATTATGGGGAGGTTCATTGCAGCCAAATCCCACAAAGAAGTATACTCTAGCTGATTAATTTTACCTGCGAGTAAACATTACTCTTTCAGCAATGCCGCCTATATTTCAGCGTAAACCAATGACTCAAGAAAATAACTGGTTTGAGACAGCACGATTGGGAATGTTTATTCATTGGAGTCATAGCAGCCAGTGTGGGTACGAAGTATCTTGGCCGTTGGTGGGAGGCGTCTTTAGCTTGCCGTACTGCCAAGATGTCCCGGTAGCGGATTATCACCGCACCGCCCAAACTTTCAATCCAACTGAATACAACCCTCAAACTTGGGCACATTTAGCGAAACGCTTGGGGATGCAGTATGTGATTTTGACGGCGAAACATCATGATGGATTTTCCTTATTTCATACCCAGCAATCCGACTTTTCTATCGAGTATGCGCCGTACAAAAAAGATATTGTCCGAGAATTTGTGGAGGCGATGCGGGCTGAAGATTTGCGAATTGGGTTGTATTTTTCCTTGATTGACTGGCATTACCCTGACTACCCGGCTTTTACAGAAGCCGACAAACCGTATCAGTTTGGGAAGTTTCGACAGCCGACGAGTTCCCAGTGGGAGCGCTACCTTGAATTTATGTTCGCTCAAGTCCAAGAATTGTTGAGCAACTACGGAAAGATTGACTTGCTTTGGTTTGATGGGGGTTGGGAGCGAAAGCCAGAGCAATGGCAAGCTAGACAGCTACATGAAATGATTCGCTCGCTGCAACCGCATTTGCTAATCAACGATCGCCTCCCTGGATTTGGAGACTTCGATACCTGCTTTTCAATTCATTCCTCCCCAACCGCCTCCGCGTACTTGGGAAGCTTGCCTAACTCTGAATGAAAGCTGGGGGTACAACCCGAAGGACACCCAATTCAAGTCAGCTCGCCAACTTATTCATACCCTCTGTGAAGTTGCAGGTAAAGGCGGCAATCTGCTGTTGAATGTCAGCCCTATGGGCAATGGGCAGATTCAATCTGAACAATTGGAATTGTTGCAATTCGTAGAAGCATGGATGAGTGTCCATGCCCAGAGTATTGTAGGAACACAGCCGGGACTGGAACCTTGGCAATTCTACGGCCCTTCTACTCGGCGGGGCAATCGCTTTTACTTATTCTTGCTAATGAAGCCCTACGAGTCAGTAACAGTAAGAGGTGTACCCATTAAACGGATTCAAGCAGTTTATTTTGTAGGTGGAGGGGAATTATTACAATACTCAACTCGCTGTGCGATTGTCGATTCTATGTTAAGTGCCGATCCAAGGCGGGGAGTTAACGATTCAAGTGCCTGAAGAAGCTCTCAATTCCTATGCTACGGTGGTTGCAGTTGATATTGCTCCAGCCAACGATAACGATACTTAAAGGAAGATTTGACCAGTATAGCGATCGCACTTTTTCACTTCCTACCCCACTCGTCAGATCGCATCCACCTCAACCTCACTCAGCACTTTAGGTTCCATCCCATACAAATCATTCAGCACGGCTTTGACATCAGGAAACACAAAATATTCCGTCAGCTTGCCAATGCGATAATTAAACGCTTTGTATCGGTGTTTGAAGTACAGCTCCACATTCCCCCGATGTTCCCACAATCCTAGTAAGTTGACAACCACATCCGAGTAATGCGCTCTCACATCCCGCTGCACTTCGGCGATTCTCTCCTCAATCAATCGAGTAGTAATTCCAATTTTATAGAACGTGTTCCCGTCAGCTTTCACCTCCAGGAAATAGAGCGAATTGACCAAAATCCGACGAAGTTGTGCTCGATAAATCAGCAAATCAGCCCGCCGTTCTTCTAAACAAGATAACCCCGCAGCTTCAGCAATCTCTACAGAGCCTTCTAACTTCACTAACTCTGACAGCAGCAAGGGTTCTTGGACTTGGTTGAACAACGCCAGGGGAAGCGCACCCACTGGAATTTTGCCGAGGTGAGTAAACTGATAAGAGCGAGATCCCTCTGATTCCAGCAATCCTTTCAACTGCCACCGAAAGTTTACCAAGTCTTTGGGAATCGGTCGCTTTTGAGCCCCGTACTCTTTCCACAGCACTTTCAACTGTTCCAATTCCTCTCCCTTAAGCTGGATGGTGAAGTTGTCGTAGAGGGGAAGCGATGGGAAAGCTTTGGTTTTAATCCGCTGTGACACGGGCTTGCAAGTCTTTTCGGTGTGGGCGAAGTGATGTTCTTTCACCGAACCCTTTTTTGCTGTCAATCCGCCACCGCAGTAGAGACAAGTTAGCTGAGTTTTTCCGCGCACAACTTCATCAATGCTCGTCAGTTCACCACTGAGAGCAACACCAAATTTAAGCCACATTGTCTGTCAATTCTCCTTTGAGCCGGTTTTGTAGATGCACCTGCTCCACACGATGGCTTACGCCCCGCTTCGCTACGAGAATTGTAACAACAAATCCAGGGGGTGAAGGCTTCTGCCTTGGGTAAGAAAGCGATCGGCACTCAATGCTCTTGATGCGACTGTCAATCCAAAATCTAAAATCTAAAATCTAAAATCTAAAATTGCTCGTCACCAGTCGGGAATTTCTTGGGCCGCGTCGTTGGATTGGTCTTGTGACAGTTGCTCTCTCGCTAACGGCACACTGGGCAATTCATGCTCTAGACCGGGAAATGTACCTTTTCCGGTGTAGGAAAGCATCGATAAAGAGGCGATCGCTCCTTTGACTTGCTCCGGCTTCACCTCTAGGTAGTGCTGCAACTGTTCGAGGTTGTTGTGACCGCTGATTTCTTGAATAATTCGCAGCGGAATTCCCGCGTTGCTCATCTGGGTGAGAGCCGTTCTCCTAAAACTGTGGGTGGAGGCTCCCTCGATGCCGGCGCGATCGAACGCTTTTCTCAAAACCTTGTCCGCTGAGTCGGGATGCAAATGCTTCCAGTGGTGGGAAGGGTGGCGGCCGGGGAATAAATAAGTTTTGCCGGCGTGGGGTTTCCAAGATGTCAGGAGACTCCGCAAATCCTCGATCACCGGAATCGTTCGGGTTTGGAGTTGACCTTTGGTGTTGCCCTTGCGGAAGTTAATCGTAGGTCGGACTGTACAAGAGGCAGTGTAAATATCGATGACTTCCAGGGAACAAGCTTCGGCAATCCGGCAGGCGGTGTAGAGACAAACGCCGAAAAGCGTGCGATCGCGCTCAGAAAGCAAACCTTTGTTGAACAGCAGTTCGATTTCCTGTTGCGCGAGTATTTTTGCTTGTCCGTGCCGTTCTATCTTCATGCTTGGTGTATACTCGACCCGATGCTCCAAAGTCTTGCATACTTACTGCATTGCTGCACCGGTCTGGGGGTATTTCTTAACGCGGTGGCTGAGGGCGAGCGTCATAAATTAGCCCAAGTGCAGCTAACGCAGTAAAGATGCACTCATTCACATTTATCGGAGCAATTAGCTTAACAAAAGTAGTAGGATTAAGGATACTAAATGGGTCGATGCACTTCTAAAATTGGTTGACAACCTGCTGTTACTGTTGTAGCTCCAAATTGTCCTAAAAACTCAACTAAATCATGTACTAACATAACGTCTATATACCCCGAGATAGGGGAATCTCCAAAACAAATTCAGCTCCCCGCCTCGGTGCTGAAATGCACGTTAGCGAACCGCCGTGTTTTTGTACGATAATTGAGTGCGAAACAGACAAGCCCAGACCAGTCCCCGAACCTACAGGCTTAGTTGTAAAAAAGGGATCGAATACCCTCACGCGGACTGATTCACTCATTCCAAGTCCGTTGTCTGCAATTGAGACGATCGCGCTAGTGCCTTTTACCTCTGTGCGAATCCGAATCGCAGGCGTTGGACACTGCTGGTTATCCAACTGTACCAGCCCATCGATCGCATTGCTTAGAATATTCATAAACACCTGATTGAGTTCTCCAGCAGAACACTCGACTAAAGGCAGGTTCCCGTATTCTTTAACAACTTGGATTTCTCTGCTCCCAATGCCTCCCTCGTCGCCGCTATCATCTCCATCCCCCAGCTTTACCGCTGAGTTCAGGCGGTGCTGCAAAATCAGCAGCGTGCTCTCAATCCCTTCGTGAATGTCAACCCGCTTCATCTCGCTCTCTGCAAGGCGCGAAAAATTCCGCAAACCTATCACAATATTGCGGATGCGCTCGGCTCCAACATTCATCGACTTCAGAATTTGCAGCAAGTCTTGTTGGAGGAAATCAAGTTCAATTTCCTCTGTTACTGCTGCCAATTCAGGAGTAAGATTCGGGTAGGTTCGCTGGTAAATATTGATTATTTGCAGCAAATATTGCATATATTCAGTGGCGTGAGTAAGATTGCCATAAATGAAATTAATCGGATTGTTAATTTCATGGGCAATTCCAGCAACTAGCTGTCCCAGACTTGACATTTTTTCAGTTTGAATCATTTGAGCCTGAGTCTGCTGCAATTCAATCAGAGCATTTTCTAGCTGAACTGCTTGTTCTTTTAACTGCACTTCTGACTGCCTCAAAGCCGATTCAGTAGAGATTCGCTCGCTAATTTCCTGCTGTAGGAGCGCGTTTTTTTCGGTAACTTCCCGCGTTCTCTCTTGCACTTTCGCCTCTAAAGTCTGGCTGTACTCCTGCAATTTTTCATTAGCTGCCGACAAGTTTTTATAGAGAAAAGCGTTTTCTAAAGAAATGGCAGCTTGAGTAGAAAGAAGCTTTAAAACTTCCTGCCTTTCTACTGTGAAAACACCCGCTGCCAGATTATTTTCTAAATAAAGCACAGCAATTAAAGTACCTTGATTAATAATAGGCGTACATAAAATAGACTTAGTATTGTTTTTGACAATGTAAATATCATTTTTGAATAGTTCATCCCTCCCGGCATCATCTAAAACAACATCTGTTTTCGTTTGGACTACATAATTTATTAGAGACAATGGCAAATCTGGACTTAAAGCGATTGGAAGCGACTGCTGTACTATTATCCAATCTCGTTCAACAGAACCAGACGCTTCTATCAACAAGTTGCCATTTTTTGCTAAAATTAAAAAACCGCTTTGGGCGCCAGCGTTCTCCATCAGAATTTTTAGCAATTTTTCTAGCAATTTACTCAAAACAACTTCGCTCGCTAAAACTTGCGAAGCCTTCATTACTGTTGCTAAATCGAGGAAAGAATTACCTGTAGTATTGTTTGTAAATGTTGTAGTTTCTGTAGATGTAGTTCTCTCAACGCTGGCGTTCTTAGTAGCAGATATCAGAGAAAGAAGCGGAGGATATCTTGACTCCAAATCGGCAACCTTAGTCTTCGCTCCCCACCGAACGTAGCCGTAGTATGCTGATGCCATGTAAGTCTGACCGATTTCCTCTCTTGAAGCCCCTAAATAAAATTCAGCCGCCAGTTCGTAAGCTAAAGCTTCCTCCTGAACGTACCCCTGTTTTTTAGCTCCCGCGATGGCGAGATCGTAATACTCCATCGCTTCCCAATTTTGCCCTTTCACCCGCGCTATTTCTGCCTCAACCAGATCGTATTTATGCTGATAATTAGCCGGAGCATGGTAAGCCCAGCCCTTCATTTTTTCTTGATTCAACTCCACAATAGCCAGAGCTTCTTGTTGCTCGCTCTCCCTCCCAGATTCAGCCTGATCTCGTACATGGGGATACTGAGCCAGAAGAGCTAGCGAATAGTAGAAGTTGTGAACGGCAACCGTCATGTGTCCGGGTGCTGATGCTTTATATTTTTCAGCGATTGAAGCATTTTCAATGGCAGCAGCAAACTCTTTAAATAAGTAGGATAGAATTGCTTTAGCAAGATAGGCAGCAAAAAGGGATATCTGGTTATTTGCTGTTTCTAAGAGCGGCAGCATTTCTACTTCATCAAAGCTCTCGCCAATTAAGCAACATTTGTCAGCAGTAGGTCGGAAAAGATTCAAAACTAGCTGCCTCCATATCTTAACGTAGTAAATGCCAAATTCTTGTTTGAGTTTCAGCAGTAAATCGAGATAATGAGCTTGGCGCGACTCTACAGATTCTAGGTAGTTGCCAATTAAAAATATATGAGCGCAAGAGTTCAAAGCACAATAACCAGCATATTCTACATCTCCAGTATCCAGACCGCTTTGAACCCCTTCTTGCAAAGCATCTATTGTTTCCCTAGCGTGTTCTTTCCAATGTCTGATAGTAACGTTAAACAGAGTGTACACTTTAGCTGTGAGTTCTTTAGCATTAAATTGCTCTAACAGCTTCAAAGCTATCTGACCGGAATAATATCCTGCCTCTAAATCTCCAAGTGCTGCACATAGGAGCAAGCCATAAATGCTGTAAGCGTAAGCTGCTAGCGCTGAATGACCGTTTTCAATGCAGAGATTAATTTGAGTCAATACAATCTGCAAAACCATCTCAGGCTTGGCAATAGAAGCGGGAGCTGAGATAGTCACCAGTAGCCGCATCGCCGCCAGCTTATCAGGAGCGTTCATTTCGGGAACATTTTCCAAATCTGTCAGCGCAGGCAATTTTACTGAGGTATTCCCGTCTTCTAGCAATTTGGGAGAAACCCCCAGCATGGACAATATTTCCCAACCCGTATCAATAGCTTTAATGAGCTGGTTTTGAGCGACATAAGATTGAATTTTTAGCTCGTATACTTTCACCTTATCAAGTAGGGTTTCTGCCTCTTGTAGAACAGTTTCAGCTAGTAGTTCAGAGCGCTTAAAATGGGTGTTTAAAAATTCTGTCTCTACTGCTTCTACATGGAGGTTGAGAGTCAATTCATACTGACTCTGCCAGCTATTAGCAGCAAGGAGTTCCAAACCAATATTTAGATACCTGGCAGCAGCTTCGTAAGCTGTCGCTGCCTTTGCTTTCTGACCGGCAATTAGATTTAGGAAAGCTAGTTCATCTTTTTCTACTTGCCCAACTATTAAGTCAGTGCTAAAATTAAGTTGATTGACCAGAGCAAAGATATTTTCTTTTCTGTCTTCAGGGCTGGTATTTTGCAGCAAAAGTTTGCCAATGCTCAGGTGAGTCGATTTTCGATCGGATTCGGGAATCAAAGAATAAGCGGCTTGCTGCACGCGATCGTGCAAAAACTTATAGTCTACCCTGGAATCGCTGAGAATAAGTTCCCCTAGTTCCTCCTGTTGAAAAACTAGCGGGATTTTGTAGTTTCCACTTAGAGGCAAAATTAAACCAGACTGAAGTGCCGGCCACAGAGCAGAAGCAGTAACTGATTCTGACTCTTCATTCACAATTGCCAAAACGCTTAAATTAAAAGTGCTGCCGATGCAAGCCGCCAATTTTAAGACTTTTTGCGTTGATGCTGGTAGCTTTAGAATATTCTTTGCTATCAGTTCAACGATATTGCAATCCGCAATGCCAATGGTTTGAATAAGTTCGATATCCCACTGCCAAATATCGATAAAAGTGTCGTAAGTTAGCAGTCGTTCGGAATCCAGCACTTTCAGCAGTTGAGTCAAGAAGAAGGGATTGCCTTGGGTTTTATTGAAAAGCAGTTCTGAGAAAGATTTTATACGGCTAGCTTCGGGAGATTCGTTGAGCGTGTCTGCAATTAGCTGCCTGACATCGTTTAGGTGTAAAGGTTTAACAGTAATATTATGGATGGCAGCCCCACTTTCTCGAATCTTTTCTAATGTCTGAATCAAGGGATGAGCTGGATTGACTTCGTTATCCCGATAAGCTCCGATCGTTAACAGATATTGGCTGTCGCGATCGCTCATCAGCAGTTGGATTAATTTGAGGGATGCTGAATCAGCCCACTGCAAGTCGTCTAGGAAAAGAACGAGGGGGTGTTCGGGTTGACAAAAGACTTTGAAGAACTGTTGAAAAACGCGATTAAAGCGGTTTTGGGATTCATAGGAACTCAGTTGTGGTACTTCTGGCTGATGACCGACAATCAGTTCAAGTTCGGGGATAACATTAATAATTAGAGAACCATTTTGACTCAGTGCGGTTAAAATCTTCTCTTTCCAAACAGCTATTTTTTCAGAATCTTCTGTTAATAGCTGTCGCAAGAGTGACTGGAAAGCTTGAATCAGCGAAGCGTAAGGAATATTGCGCTTAAACTGGTCAAATTTACCAGCAATAAAATACCCCCGCTTGGCTGCAACAGGTTTGTGAACTTCATTCACTAAGCAAGATTTCCCAATTCCCGAATAACCGCTGACCAACATCATTTCGGCTGTACCGAGGCTGGTTCGTTCAAACGCTTCCATTAATACAGCTACCTCTTCTTCCCTACCGTAGAGTTTCTGCGGGATCAGCAGTTGACCGGATAAATCTTTAGACCCTACAATGAATGGTGAAATTGTGCCGAATTCCTGTAGCTGAGTTAGGCAATTTTCTAGATCGGCTTTTAATCCCTCAGCAGTTTGATACCGCTCTTCTGCTGTTTTGGCTAATAATTTGAGCGTGATGTCAGAAATTGCTTGGGGGATTTCTGGATTTAACTGAATCGGCGGAACTGGTTGCTTTGCTAAATGGCAGTGAATCAATTCCATTGGGTCAGTAGCTGCAAAAGGTAGGGAACCGGTCAGCATTTCATAAAAAGTTGCACCCAAGGAGTAAAAGTCGGTACGATAGTCAATCGACCGATTCATCCGACCCGTTTGCTCTGGAGATATATAGGCTAGCGTGCCTTCCAGACAATTAGGATTGTTAATTGTTTGGTTTTCTGTACCCAGGCGAGAAGAAATGCTAAAATCTATAATTTTAACCACCCAAGTTGCAGTATGGACAATAATATTTGGTGGCTTAATATCTTTATGAACGATCTGCTGTTTGTGGAGTTGCCCTAAAGTTTCCGCTAACTGAATTGCTATTCGGAGAAAGCCGATAAAATCGTTTTTGAGAGAAGCAAGGATGTAATTTAAAGATTGAGCGCCAAAATCTTCCATAATTAAGGCGAAGCTGTTCTGGTATCTTTCTAGCTCCAAGCACTTAACAACTCCTGGGATGTTCAAGTTTTTCGCGATTTCATATTGATACTTTAAATTAGCAACATCAATAGGATGTGGATACTTAGAACTTAGTAGCTTAACAATAACAGGCTGTTGGTTCTGAAGCTTCAGCCCCCGATAAACAACTGTTTTAACGCCTTCATTAATTTTTTGAAAATTTGTGTATCCCGGAAGTTTTAGCATATTTTTTGGTGATTAATAATTCGTTGATAGTGGCTTTAACAGAATTTACGCAACATCACCGCAGGCAGGGGGCAACGCGAGGGGACTTGCCCCTACAAAAGGCGCTCGCCTTCTGCTGTTCGAGGTAAGCCCTGTTTAAATTATTCACTCTTATCGGGCAATACTGCGGACTGTTGCGGAGGCGATAGCCCCCGCAGAATCTGGAGAGGTACGTTGTTGGGCGGGGCCTGAGAAGAGCGCACAAGCGCAACAACGTACCTCTGACCCCAATTCTGCAGATCGCAATCTCTTTTCTGTCTGAAGTATAGCTCGGGAATTAAAGATATTATTCCGTTTCGGTGTTAGCTTTTTTTTCGCTTCGAGCGCTGTAAATTCATTGCTGTTGCACCCTGACACAGGTGTCAGAACCAAGCATCCCTCTCACCGATAATTTGTTTTCCATACTCAATCTCAAAAATTTGTTTTAAAATAGCACGGGCAGCCTGCATAGCTGACATAACGGTTGCTTCGACACAGCCGGAATTGTAACCGTTGTCGATCCAGTCGCCCGTCAAGTAGAGGTTAGCGAAGCCTGATTCATCGGTTTTGAGCCGATATTTTGTACTTCCGGGAACAGAAAGCACGTAACGCTCTGAAGGATCGATGTTGACTCGCCAATATTGGGAATAGAAACGTTTCTGTCCCTGCTGGTTTTTTAGATCGACAAGCAAATCCCAATTTAACCCTTGAGGATTTTCTGGGGTGGTGGCTTTAGGCCACAGGTTGCCAATTTGGTTTTCGAGGAAGTTGATCGCCTGTTGTTCCACTTTCTCCTGTTCCCTTTTTGGGAAATCGCGATCGCTGCTGGGAGGAATTCCTGAGTCGGCTATTACGCCTGTAAAATAAGCAAGATTGTAGGGATAATGTTCAGAAGACCAATTTTCGCGCTGGATCAAATCACTCATATCGGCATAAGTATCGAGGGGTTCTACATAAGAACCGACCACAGGACTGCCCCCCCTCCACCCCAACTGCTGTAAATTAGATTTAAGCCACAACTGTCCGCCTTGAGTTGGAACTGTTTCGATTTGATTCACCATATTAGCCCATTTTTGATGAGCCGGATTTTTTTCAGCATTAATCAAATCGCCGCAGATAAAGGGGAAAGCTCCTAGAGAAATGCCGAGAATTACCAAGTCAAAATCTTCTCCAACCTTCAGAGTGACTGGGGTTTCCTTATCTTGCCAGGGACTCCAAAAAGACTCCAAATTTACCTGCTGTTGCTGGAGTTCTTCACCTTCTATAATTTGCTCGTAGCGGGGTTTGCTCGGCCAGCAGAGGAGCCTCTTAACTTTAATCAGCGGCTCGTATTCCCGAGCTGGTTCTTTGAGATTCACCTGGCGTCCCAAAGAAATGCTAGCGATCGACTGCTGCGAATCGTCAAGGTGCAACTGTTTCACGCGGTGGAAAAACTCAAACTTGACACCCCGACGTTTTAGCACTTTATAAAGCGGGGCGAAAATCGTATCTCCCATACCAGCTTGCATTTTCCACATAATCGCCCCGCTGTACTGGAAAATTACGGTTGTTAAGATGCGGATTGCTGTTCCTGCTGCTAGTCTGGGCTGATGAACGTTCCCCCCTGGAAAGGCATAAACAAGGTCATACAAAACGCGGATAAATGCTGAATTGATGCTGGTTTCCCCGGCCCCGTGTTTTTGCAGCCACTTTCTATAATCGTATTCGTCTAAAGAGTCTAAAGAACCAGAATAAATTACTTCATCTACAAATAATCCCCGAATGTTGGCAAATGCTAAGTCTAACAAAACTAAAATCCGAAATGTATCGTCATCTTGCTCAATTTCTGCCTCGATAGAGCTTCTCAACCGCTGCATAAATTGCTCTAAAAGCTTAAGAATGATCCTGTGGTGTTCGGGGCGATGAGCGCGGGTATCGTCCGGCATTGATTTTGCTAACTTGTAGGCCAGATCGAGAAATGTTCCTTCTGATGTTAAATCAATAGTGTCTAAGGTAGTTCCTATCTGTTTTATAGCATTTTCCAACCACTGACACCAGCGGGCAGGTTCTTTGAGAAGTAACTGCACCAGTTGGTCGGGAAGGTGAAGCGGTGCGATTTCTGAGGTGAGTTTAAGAGTTTCCCCGCCAATATCTATCTGTTTGGCAAGAAGTTCTAACCAGTTCGGGATTTGCTGATTACTGGATAATCTGTTAACTGAACACTGAGATTTTAAAGAGTTTGAACCTTCAAATCCATCGTGCATCAATTTGAGCAGGGAGCAGATATGCTCCCACATCGAGAAATAGCCCCCTCCTTCCCAAGGAAGCAATTTATTCGTGGGAAAGTTGAACGGCCATTGAACCCAGCGACCGTTAATATATTCTTCGAGAACTATGAGACTGTGAGGCTTGAAGGCATCTTCTACGCTCAAAAATGGGCCATCTTCTCCTAATTCGTCGTAGCACTGCTTCATCAATCGAAAAGCATTCTCGTAGAATCCAAAGAAAATGTGCAATCCATGTTCTTCAATGCGGTAGGTAGGTTCGTGGTACGGTGGGTTCGCCTCCACGCTGCGTCCTGATGCGCCCTTACCTCCGAGACGCCAGCCCTGCTGGTACACGGTAATGTCGTAGAGGGCATTCCACCCAGGCTGGCTGGTGAGTTCAAATGCAGTGGTTAGGGAGGCTACTCCCCCTCCCAAGATGGCAATTTTTTTGAGTTTGGATGCTGAGGTCATGTGTTTATTTATATTATCTAGTTTCAAAAGTATATCCTTCAAAAGGAAGGTGGCGAGCCAATGCTGTTATGCAATAATGGCAAGTTATTGTCCACTTTTTAACAACCTGACTCACAAAAAGGGTAGCCTAAGAATGCGCTTTCCAAACCGTAGTACCATTTTCGACTGTGAAATCAAAGTTGAGCCAGAAAACCAGCTTCGGCTGTATGTTTACTGATTGTTCTGTTTGTAGGCTGCCTTTATAAAGTCCCAGTTCCTTGACAATAGGGTGGCTGGCAAAATCGTAGATTCCCACCTCGAACTGAGAGCCAAAAGAATCAAAACTTAGGAGTTGCCCTGCGTGAAATTTTGACACTCTCATGGGAATTTCTACGATAGCTTGATAGCAAGCTTGTCTCCCGTTTTCTTCATCGCGGAACTGTTTGAGCATGACTACAGGAATTTCTGCATTTAGCAAGTATTCTAACAAATTTAGCGGCAGCCATAAGCCGGGAACTTCAATGATGCCGTCGTTCGCGAAAAGTAACTGCGTGATGTTAGTTACTGCTTCGGAATAACTCGCCCAATTTTTAGGTAATTGGCTTTTGCTCTCTACATTTTTGGACGATACTCTGATGAGCTGTTCCCATTTTGCTTCTGTTTGAGCCGTTAACGTTTTCCACGTATAAGTGTGCAAACTGAACGGTTCTTGCAACCGATCTATTGGGGGAATGTTGAAACTTCCAATTTCCTTCGGGATGCCGTATACCTCGCGCCCTGAAACTAAAGCCGGTGAATTGCTGACAAATATGTAGGGGACGAACCAAGCAAAACGGTCTATTTTAAAGACTGGGCCGCATTGTTTCCCGACCATAGTCAAGACCCAAATAACAACTTCCTGCTCGTCAATATAACCCCGATCGCGGTCGGGCTTGTCTCTAGAAGCAAGGGAGTCTATAGTTCCAAAGGTTAGTATGATATAGTTTGTGGCTGGCCGGTACTCGACTTGTGGGCTGGCTAAATTATTGAGGTATTTGTCGCACAAATTCTGTAGTTGGTGCAAAGAACTTTCTAGCACAAATCCATAGAGGTTTGTACCTTTGATATCGTAGGGTTGTAGAAAACATTGCTCGTTAGCTCGTTCAATGTATTGCGGAGGTTTTGAATGGTTACTGCCGCCCGATAAAAATGTCTCACCAAATTTATGTGCTTCTTGTTCTATGCTTTCGCCTCTGGCAGCAAGGTCTTGGAGGAGTCGCTCTGGCGAGCCTGGCGGTTGTGCGAGGATGTCGGCTAATTTTTGCGGGTTATGGAGCAGTTCCGCGATCGCGCTGCTTGCTCCTAGTGCCGTGCGAAAGCCTGTTTGCAGAAGTTGAGCGGCGCTGTTAACATTCATTGCTTCATAACCTCATCATGAGTTAGCTTGCAAACTTTTTATATTTCAGTCATATCACAAATACCGATCGGTTCGATCTGAATTAACGCCAATTTTCTCAATCACAAACTCTTTATCAAGCGATCGAGAAAGCAAACCGAGCTCACAACCCACCTATACTTCATGTGACCGTTGGGGTGATCCATGTGGTGTAAATCTGACCCGACAGCGGAGTCGGTCAAACTTGCTGCATTACTGCACTGGTAGGCGGAGATGGAGCGATTGCGGCGGTTGGGGGCGCTCATCATAAACTAACAGACCGCTGCCAACACGGTAACGAGCGTTTTCCAGTATTAGAAAGTATGGAAAGTGAAGAGATCGCTCCTCTGACTGGTTGTGCCCTAACCTCTAAGTATTTCTGCAACTGTTCGAGGTTGCGGTGCCCGCTGATTTCTTGAATAATCCGCAATGGGATACCCGCGTTGCTCATCGCTCGTCAGGGCCGACCTTCTGAGGCTGTGGGTGGAAGCGCCGATGATGCCGACTTTTTCGCAGGCTTCTTGGAATAGATGACAGGCGGCTTCCGGGTGCGCGTGTTTCCAGCGGTGGTTGAGGTGGCGGCTGGGGAATAGGTAGGGGTGTTCGGGATGTTTGTAGGTTTCTAACAGCAGCCTCAACTCTTGAATGATCGGGATAGTGCGGGTGCCGAGCTTGCCTTTGGTGTTGACGAAAGCGGATGATCATTTCGGAACGGATGACATTCGCCGGGGTAAAGACATCGATGACTTTCAAGCTGCACGCTTCGGCAATGCGGCAGGCGGTGTAGAGGCAAACTCCAAAGAGGGCGCGGTCGCGGTCGCTTTGCAAACCTTTGTTAAATAAGACTTCGATGTCCTCTTGAGTGAGTATTTTGGCTTGTCCGTGACCCTCGATCTTCATGCTTGGTGTATACCCGACCCGACACCTGAGAGTTTGCCGCAAATACTGCATTACTGCATCGGTCGGGAGTATTTCTTAATGCGGTGGGTGAATGGGGTGAAGGGTTTGGTTCGGGCGATCGCTCCGGGGGTTTGATATGTTTGGTTAAGGGGCGTTGCTTAATCAGGCTATGAAAAGAATCACTTAAAAATGCCAAAGCTTTGTAGATACTGGTTTCTATGACTTGCATATTTAGCCTTTCATATCCTAAATCAGCAACGCCTTTTTGACAGGCTGACCTCCTTTCGATCGTCCTCAATTTTCAGAAAACCGTAATCGCTGATTTACCAGACCAACCAAAAACCTTCCACCGAACAACGTGGCGGAGTTGTACTCACATTGTTCGGTCATCCGCCAGTAGCAAATCCAGGAATTACACAAAACCTATCTCTGCTACTGGCGAGTAACAAATTCCACACTTACGGAAAACCTAATTTTTCAGCAAAGGTTAACACAAAAGTTATAGTTTGTGTGCAGATTTTTTGCCAATGTTAAGAGTAATCTGAAGCATAATTAGATGTCTGAGAATGATTTGTTGTACGATAGCTAAAAAGCCGTAAGGGGTGAGATTATTGACAATACAACTTATGTATTCTGAATCTATCACCCTATTATTCTGGTTTTAATCCTATAGAATTAGGGTGTCACAACTAAAAGCTTTTTTACATCAGTTCTCGCCAACCACTACCCCGATAGTAGATAGTTTGCTGGCTACTGCACGCTTATTGGGTCAATCCTAAGCACTTAAAAAGCTGGTTTGGTAGCGGCTAACACTGTACTCAATAAACCAGGAATAGGCTATATTAGTTAGCGTTGAAATCTCCGCCGTTTAAGGATCGCTCAAAAGCGTTGCAGCACTCAACATAGCAACAGCCCCTGCCTCCTCCAAAGGTCGCGAAAACAAGTACCCTTGATAGGAACTGCATCCCAAAGAACGGAGTATAATTAGCTGCTCTTGCGTCTCCACCCCTTCTGCGATTGCCTCTAATTCCAAAGAACTCGCCAGATTTAAAATCGCCTGCAGCAAAGTCAAATTTTTCCCTCCTTCCTCCAGGCAGCAAACAAAAGAGCGGTCAATTTTGAGAGTATCAATCGGCAGCAACTGTAAGTAAGACAAATTTGAATAACCCGTGCCAAAATCATCCAAACACACCTTAACCTGCCGAGCTTTTAATAGCTCTAGCACCCCAGCAGCCTCCTCAGCATTTTCCATTAAAACACTCTCGGTAATCTCTAACTTTAAAAATTCGCCCTTTAAGTTATGCACTCGCAGTAGTGAGTCTAAAAGCGGTAGCAAATTTGGAGCAAATAGCTGAATTCCCGATAAATTAACACTCATATTTAAAGGCAAATAGTCAGGAAATTGCAACTGCCATTTACTTAAACAAGCCACTGCTTCCGATAGTACCCACTCCCCTAGTGCCACAATCAAACCCGTTCTTTCCGCCACGGGAATAAACTCGCTAGGAGAAACCAAGCCGCGGGTCGGATGCCGCCATCTTACCAACGCTTCAAACCCCACTATTTGACCAGTTACAAAAGATACAATGGGCTGATAATTCAGGTAAAACTGTTGTAAATTAATTGCATTTTGCAAGTCATTTTCCAACTGGAGTTGCTCTAAAGCTCTCGACTGCATACCAACATCAAATACAACAGTGCTAGTAGCACCCCGAACAAAAGCCTCATGTCTAGCCGCGTCAGCCGCTCGCAGTAAATCTTCCGGCTCTTTGGTGCCAATTGCACCTAAAGCAATGCCAATACTAACGCTAGAAAAGACCGCAGTTCCATTTAAGTTAGACGGTATTTCTAATGCTTGACGAATGTGTTCTGCTGCCTCTAAAGCTAATTGAGAATTAGTAATATTTGCCAGCCAAATGGCAAACGCATCTTCTCCCACTCTTGCTATAAGATTCATATTTAAAGCCCAAGCCTCTAACCGCCGTGCTACTTCTACTAGCAACTGCTCTCCTCTAGAATGACCTAAGCTATATTTAACAATTTGATAACGGTTAATAGTCAGCAATAAAATAGCTTCTAAATGACCCAGTTCTCTTATAGAATTCCTGCCACTACGCATCTCCTTTAAGAGCAAATTACGGTTAGGTAAACCTGTCACCTCGTCGTAAAATGCTTGGTAGCGGATTTGTGCATTCGCTGTAGCAAGTTCCTGCTCTTTTTCCCTAGCAAGTCGCACAAACTCTAAAGTTTTATTAATGGTAACTTTTAAGTCATTTAAATCAATGGGCTTCGTTAAAAAATCAAAAGCACCCCTATTCATAGCTGTCCTAATATTTGGCATATCCCCATAAGCTGAAACCACTATAGCTTTGAGCGTCGGGTCAATAGCTGGCAAATTTTCTAACAAAGTTAACCCGTCCATTTCGGGCATATTAATATCAGTTAGCACTAAGTCAAAAGAGCCATTAGCGTGCAATTTATCTAAAGCTTGCACTCCATTTATCGCAAAATCAAACTCAAATTCTTGAGTGCTGATTTGACGCCGAAATAGCTGAAGGATTAGATATTCTAAAAGTGGTTCGTCATCAATTACTAAGATTTTAGATGTCATGGAATTGCTCTTGTTAGCAAGTAGCCAGGAGTTGAATTCTCTTGTAGGGGCAATCCCCCTGTGGTTGCCCCCCTGAGATTGCCCCCTGGGGTTGCACCGTAAGTAAGGTTGGGGCAGGCAGGAAAGCACTGCTCCAACAGAAAACTCCTCATTTTGAGGACTTACGCTCCTAAACCGGGTCGATCTAAAAAATTGAAGATTCTCACTATAAATCTACGAAGAAACCCGGTTTAGGAGCGTAAGTGTTGACTTGATCAGTTCCCAACCCTTAAGTGGGAATTTCAATAATAAATTCCGTTCCCTCGCCTGGTGTAGAGTTACAACTGAGCCATCCCCCGTGTTTTTCTTCAACAATAGACCGCGAAATTGATAAACCTAATCCCGTCCCTTTACCCACAGATTTTGTAGTAAATAAGTGGTTAAATACCCGCCCCTTCACTTCTTCTGTCATCCCCATCCCATTGTCTGCAATAGAAATTATAACATGAGAAGCGGAATTCTCCTTGATAATTTTTTCACTCTCATCGGTAAGGAAAGTGCGAATCCTGATAAAATTAGGATTCGCCTTAATTTCATCGCGACTCCGCCCTGAATTCCACTCATCCAATGCGTCAATGGCATTAGCAATGATATTTAAAAACACCTGATTTAACTGTCCGGGATAACACTCTACTGGGGGTAATTCTCCGTAGTTTTTTAGCACTTGAATTTCGGGTTTACCCTCATTCGCTTTGAGCCGATGTCTCAAAATTAATAAGCTACTATCAATTCCTTCATGGATATTGAAACGAACTTTGGATTTAGTATCGGCCCGCGAAAAAGTCCTCAGAGAAATGCTGATTCCCCGAATGCGCTCAGTTCCTTCTTTCATAGAACTGAGCAGTTGTGGCAAGTCTTCTAAGAGAAAAGGGAGGTCAAGAGCTTCAATTTGAGTTTGTACTTCTGGATTATTTAGGGAGCAGTGTTCTTGATAAATATTGAGAGCAGTCATCAATTCTTGAAAGTAGCTTTCGGCGTGTTCAATGTTTCCTATAATGAAGCTGATGGGATTGTAAATTTCGTGGGCAACTCCGGCAACTAACTGGCCGACGGAAGCCATTTTTTCGTTTTGAATGAGTTGAGTTTGCACCTCTTGAAGTTCTGTTAAATTTTGTCTGACTTGTTTGACAGTTTCTAAGGCTCTTTGGATGGTGATTTCCATGTCCTGAAAATCAATGGGTTTTGTCAAAAAGTCAAAAGCTCCCCGGTTCATGGCAGTTCTAATGTTTTGCATATCTCCATAGGCGGAGATGACGACTGCTTTTAATGTATTGTCGATTTCTGAGAGTTTTTCTAGTAAAGTTAACCCGTCCATTTCGGGCATATTAATATCTGTTAGCACTAAATCAAATGGTGGAGATTCTGCAATTTTTTCTAAGGCTTCTCTGCCATTGTGAGCAAAGACAAATTCAATTTCTTTGACCCGAATTTTTTGCCTGAATTTTTGTTGAATGACGTATTCTAAAAGTTGTTCATCATCGACGACTAGGATTTTTGCTGTCATGGGGAGCTATCCTGTATCCTATGGTAGAAATAACTAGGGTCACTAGCTTAATATAGCGCGTTGTTTAAAATTTGTAAAGGATTCAACTTATTAATGAGGATGTAGTCAGGAAGAAGGAAGAAAACTTATGCAATCACCTTTTTAGTCATCCGTCTTTTACGTTTAATTAAAGGGATCTACTTAAGATGCACTGTATAATTATAAGCCGTGCTGGTGGGTTGGGTTTGTGTAGAAGCGGTCTCAAACTTCGAGTAAAGTTATTGATGTAGTGTTTTAGCGCCTCTATCGTGCGCCAGAGCTATTTAACTTTTGGGCAAAGTAATGATAAATTCCGTGTAATTTCCGGTTTCGGTTTGCACTTCCAAATTGCCCCGATGTTGTCCAACAATGATATCGTGAGTGATGGATAAACCTAAACCTGTGCCCTGTCCGGGAGGCTTGGTAGTGAAGAAAGGGAGGAATATTTTTTGTTGATTTTCTTTAGGAATACCGATGCCATTATCATGAATGCGAATTTCTATTGCAGTGGCTAGATTTTTAGTGGTAATAGAAACTGTGGGAGTGAAATCTCCGGTTACTTTAAATTGTTTAATATGGGAGGCATAGCAAGCATTATCGATGATGTTAATTAAGGCGCGACTGAGGTCAGAAAAAGCGACATCTAGTTCTTCAATTGATTGGTCATAGTCGGTTTTTAGGGTAAGATTGAAGGTTTTATCTTTGGCACGGATGCTGTGGTAAGCTAATTGTAGGGCTTGAGCAACGAGGGCGTTGATGTCGGTTTTTTGGCGGCTACTGCCCTCGCTGCGAGCGTGCATTAGCATACTTTGAATAATGCTGTTGGCACGTTGTCCTTGTTCGTTAATTTCTGATACGTTGCGCTTAAGATAGGTGAGGTTTTCGTTAATTAATTCCAGAGATTCTGAGTCTAAGTTTTGGGATTGGCGGTCTATTTCTTCTGCGATTTCAGATGTTAAGTCTTCTGAGAGAGTAGCAAGAGAAGTGACGAAGTTGAGGGGATTGCGGATTTCGTGGGCCACACCTGCGGTGAGGGCTCCGAGGGAGGCGAGTTTTTCTGAGGCTACTATTTGTTTTTGAGCTGTTTTTAATTCGGCGGTTCGTTCCTCAACTTTCTGTTCTAGGGTTTCCGAATAGGCTGCAAGTTGTTGATTCGCTTGTTCTAAGTTTTGGTTGAGTTGATTGACTTCTGCGTAAAGTTTTGCATTGCTAATAGCGATAGCAGCTTGTCCCGATAGCATTTGTAAGACTGTGAGTCTGTCAGCGGTAAAGGCGACGGTAGTCAAGTTATTTTCGAGATAGATAATCCCTGTAAGTTGACCTTGATTGAGCAGGGGTGTACACAAGATTGATTTGGACTGATTGTGTTGGATGTAGGGGTCTTTTTTAAAGATACCTTCATGGCTGGCATCGTTTAAAACGACTGTTTCTTTAGTGCGGGCAACGTAGTTGATAATCGCGGCTGGAACTGCATTTTCAAGGAGAGGAACGGAAATAGTTTCCTCTTCTAGTTGTTGAGGATGGGTCAATACGGTGAGGTCGTTACCTTCCACGATTCCGGTGGCTGAAATCACCCACTGATTCTCACTTGGGTGAGATAAAAAAGTGGGTTTTGTGAGCAATGAGCCGCGAGTAGCTCCGGCATTTTCTATGAGAATGGTCATTAATTTACTTAGCAGTTCGCTGAGAACAATTTCCCCAGATAACGCCTGTGCTGCTTTCATAATTGTATCGAGGTCAAGTGCTGTTGAATGGCTGGAAGTAGAGGTTGTCGTCCAGTTTGAGGTGGTTGTGCTAATGGGGTCGAGGCTGATAGTTTCAGACTGCTGCGTGCGGGATATGAGATGGGGATATGTTTCTTCTAAGTCTCGGACTTTGGCGACTGCTCCCCAGCGAATGTAGCAGTAATAGGCTTCGGTCATGTAGGTTTTGGCGACTTTTTCTCTACCGATGGCTAAATAAAATTCGGCGGCGCGTTCGTTAGCGAGGGCTTCTTCTTGGATGAATCTTTGTTCTTTGGCTCCATTGATGGCTCGTTCGTAGTAGGTTATTGCTGTCTCGTTTTGTCCCAATACTCGCGCTTTTTCTGCTTCTACGAGTTCGTATTTGTGCTGGAAGTTCATCGGGGCGTGGTGCGCCCAGTTTTTCATTTGTTTTTGATGAGATGCTACTTTTTTTAGGTATTGCTTTTGTTCGGTTTTGGTGGTGGCTGGATAGTGGATGAGGAGGGATAGGGAATAGTAGAAGTTGTATGTACTTGGCAGCATAGCACCACTCAAGTTTTGCTTGTATTTTTCTAGTAAAATAGCTGTTTCAAGACTCTGATCAAAATGTTTAAATAAAAAAAATAAAATAAGTTTAGCTAAAAAAAAATAAGCAAGTGCTGTATTATTATTAGCTTTTTTTAAAATAGATAATTTTTGCAATTCATCGAAGCTTTCTCCTGTTAGTATAGTAGTATTAGTAGATTCATTTTTTATATTTAAGACAAATTGATTCCAGATAGCCAAAAGATCAGCCGTAAATTCTTGCTTGTAATTTTTAAGTGCTTTTAGATAGCGCTGCTGAACATTAGCAACATATTCTAGGTGTTCACCGCTCCAGAAAATATTAGTAGAATGGTACAACGCTGCATAACCTGCATATTCTAAATCTCCGGTTTCTACCCCACTTTTAAAAGCCTCAGTTAGAGGAATTATTGTATTTTTTATGGGTTCTTTACACTCTCGAATAAAATGGTTAAATGAATGGTATACCTTAGCTTTTATTTCTTTAGCGTTAAACTGCTCCAATAAAGTCAAAGCTAGTTGTCCAAATTGATACCCAGAATCAGTATCTTCTAGCACTCCACAAAGCAACATACCATACATACAATAACCCTGAGCAGATAAAGCTGCATTCCCATATTTGACAGAAAGATAAACAATTTTAAAGACAACAAGTGGAAAAAGAGCGGGACTAGCAGCAAAAGCTGCCGGAATAATATTCATCAAAATCCTTATAGCTGCCAGATGATCGGGGCTGGTCATCTCTGGCAAACTTGCTAAATCTCGAATTTGTTTTCTCCCTACTATAAATTTAGTACGAAATAATTCAAGCATTATACTGATATTGTTTGGATGGAGAGGCAAAGATATTCCCAATTTTTTTAGCACTTGTAATGCTGTTTCTAAGGCTTTTTGAGGCTGATTTTGGGATAAATAAAACGGAATTTTTAATTCATACACTTTGATTGTTTCAAGTAGGGTTTTTGTTTGTGAAATAACAATTTCAGATAGTTTTTGTGTCTTTTCAAAATTAAGATTGAGGTATTCTGCTTCCAATGTTTCTAAGTAGATATCTCGCGTCAATTCATAGTGACTTTGCCAGCTATCTTCTGGCATAAGTTCTAATCCCACATTCAAATATCTGACAGCCACCTCATAGGCTGTCGCTGCTTTTGCTTTGCGTCCAGCAATTAAATTAAAGTTAGCAAGTTGATTTTTTTCTGACTGCTGCGTAATAAATTCTACGCCAATATTTAACTGATTGACAATATCAAATATATTCTCTTCCAAGGCGTTTTCTGCGTATTGATCCAACAAGAGCGTACCAATTTTCAAGTGCGTTGCTTTTTTCTGAGTTTCAGGAATCATTGAATAGGCTGCTTGTTGCACCCGATCATGTAAAAATTTGTAGCCAACTCTCGATTCATCAAAAAGTAGCGTCTCCTGCTCTTCTGACTGAAAAGCCAGAGGGATTTTGTAGTCGTTACTTAGGGGCAATATTAGACCTGATTGAAGTGCTGACCACAAATTATCGGCTGTCTCTAGCGGAGATTTTTTATTAACAATCGCGCAGACATCTAAGTTAAAGCGGTTGCCGATACAAGCAGCTAATTGTAATATTTGTTGCGTAGACTCTGGCAGTTTTTGAATGTTTTTAGCTACGAGTTCCACAACATTATAATCAGCAATTCCCAGGGATTGAATCTGCTTGAGATCCCATTGCCAGCGAGTTTTTATAAAATCAAACTTTAAC
This sequence comes from Microcoleus sp. B5-D4, assembly GCF_036705145.1. Taxonomy (NCBI): domain Bacteria; kingdom Bacillati; phylum Cyanobacteriota; class Cyanophyceae; order Oscillatoriales; family Microcoleaceae; genus Microcoleus; species Microcoleus sp. B5-D4. The sequence goes on from NZ_JAUBTV010000028.1 coordinate 51,888, forward strand.
AGTTGTTCAGAGTATAGAGTCTTGAAAAGTTGTGTTAAGAAGAACGGATTACCCTGAGTTTTATTGAAAAGTAAGTCTGCTAATTTTATGGAATTGTTATCTCCCTGAAGAGTATCGGCTACTAATTGGCGGACGTTGCTAATATCTAAAGCCTGGAGGACGATATTATTTACAACCGCACCTGTTTTTTCAATCTGTTCAATGGTTTGAATCGTCGGATGAGTTGGGCTGACTTCATTATCTCGATAAGCTCCAATTAGTAATAGATATTCGCTCTCGGTGTCTGTGATCAAGAGTTGGAGCAACTTCAGAGACGCTGAATCTGCCCACTGCAAATCATCTAGGAACAGAACAAGCGGATGTTCGGGCTTAGTAAATACATGAATAAATTGTTTATAAACTCGGTTGAAGCGATTTTGAGATTCAGTTGACCCTAGCTCGGGAACTTCTGGCTGTTCGCCCATAATCAATTCTACTTCAGGAATCACGTCGATAATTACCCGTCCATTTTGTCCCAAAGCTTCTACAAGTTGCTCTTTCCAAATTTCTATATTTTCAGAGTTTTCTGTTAACAGTTGCCGGATTAATTCTTGAAAAGCTTGAATTAAGGCTGCATAGGGAATATTTTTTTTAAATTGATCGAATTTCCCGGCAATACAATAACCGCGCTGGCGTACTATTGGTTTGTGAACTTCTTGCACAACGCAGGTTTTTCCAATGCCTGAATAACCGCTGACAAGCATCATTTCTGTTGAGCCAACTGCAACTCGTTCAAAGGCTGCCATTAGGGTTGCAACTTCTGTTTCTCGTCCATATAGTTTTTGAGGAATGAGAAATTGACCAAATCGATCCAACTTACCCACTGTGAAATCTTTAATTTGTCCAGATGCTTCTAATTGTTTAAGACATTCTTCTAAATCACCTAAAAGTCCGCGAGCGCTTTGATATCTGTCTTCAGCAGTTTTGGCTAATAATTTCATTACGATGTCAACAACAGCCTTGGGAATTTCGGGATTTAGCTGATTTAGCAAGGGGGGTTGTTTCGCGATGTGGCAATGCACCAATTCCATTGGGTCGTTAGAATTAAAAGGTAGCTGACCCGCAAGCATTTCGTAGAAGGTAATGCCAAGGGAGTAAAAGTCTGTGCGGTAGTCAATTGAACGATTCATTCTCCCCGTTTGTTCGGGAGACATATAGGCGAGAGAGCCTTCGATATAGTTGGGGTTACTAATAGTAGAATTTTCTTTTTCTAGGCGTGTGGCGATGCTAAAATCGATGAGCTTGATTTGCCTATTTTCTGGTTTTATGAGGATATTTTGGGGTTTAATGTCTTTGTGGATAATGTGGTTTTGATGCAGTTCTCCGAGAATCTTAGCGAGTTGACTGGCGATTTGAAGAAAGTTAATTAAGTTCGTTTTTTTAGAGTTAATATATTCCTTGAGGGGCTGTCCGCCCAAATCTTCTAAAATCAGAGCAACTCCGTGTTCATAAGGTTTTAATTCGATGGGTTTGATAATGCCTGGAATGTTTAAAGAGTGGAGGATTTGATATTCGTGCCTGATTCGGGCGATTTCTTCTAGGGTCGGATACTCAGCTTTGAGAGTTTTGATGATGACAGGAGTGTGTTCTAACTCGTAGCGACCTTGATAAATAACAGTTTTTGTACCTTCGTGGAGGGAGGCGATCAGTTGATATCCGGGTATAGGGGTTCTCATGGTATATTTTTAAAAGGGGTATGGTACTGAAAGAGCATGATATTGATGAACCCTGAGTTGATATATCATGTTATCAGTTTTTGATATTTTACCTTTGTCTCGAAGATTACTTTCGATCTAAAACAAAAACTTAAGGTTTAATTAATTAAATCTTAAGTTTTGACAAAATATAGTTAGCGGATAAAAAGTCGAAGCTTTATCCGAACACAACCAGACTAGCGCAGCTCCCTAATCTATTATCGTGCGCCTACAAGTGTGGCTATTAATTTTTCTGAGGGGGTTGGAGCAGACCCTAGAGCTACATCGCCCCATCGGATAATACTGGCAGCGGAACTGCCAGAAAAACCGTGCGAATAAATCATCACTAAATCGTCTTTTCTGATTTTTTTCAAGGCCGCTGCATGATATAAAGCAGCTATAGCTGAAACTACGGAAATATTAGCATACGTGGGAAAAATGTCGATAGTTTTTTCTTTAGGTATATTTAGTTCTAAAGCACAAAAATCGACATAACCTGCTGCTGGCGGGTAAAAAATGAAGTAGTCTATATCCTCCACTTTCATTCCAGATTTAGACAAAACTTTTTGGCAGCATTGCTGGAAATATTTAATGAATAAAGAAGTGGCGTATTTCACTGTCTCTTTATTCACTGTAATGAATATTCTTGGATTGCCGATTTTATCCACTGTAAATCTGGAATAAACTATTCCACAGGTATCATGAGTGTTTGTGGAATAGGAATTGAGTAAACCTTGTCCTTCTTCTAGTTTCTCAACAATGAAAGCGGCGGAGCCATCTCCAAGCGTGAATGAAAAAGAATTAGTATATTCTATGTGCTGGGAATAATTGCAGGATAAGGAGACTAATACCCTTTTAAATCTTTTATCTCTGATTAACGCAACAGCATTGTCTAAGGCTAATAGAGCGCCTCCACATGTGGCGTTCAAATTCCAAGCCGCACCTCGAAAACCTAATTTTTGTGAAATAAAAGTAGCGTTGCCAATCACTAATTGTTCGGAAAACATAGCACAAGAAATTAGCAAGTCAACATCGTTAATTTCTAATTTTTTGGCTTGCAATACCTTTTGAATAGCTCCACATTCAAGAGAAATAGAAGTTTCGCCTTCAGCCAAAACTCTTCTTTCTAACGCTCCCCTGAATATATCTTCTCGGTAAGGTTTTACTGCCTGTACCCAATTGAGATTTTCTTGAAAATCATTATCAAACAGTCGCACTTTTTGATTTTTTTGCTCAAGCTCAGCTAAGAACTCTGGATAATTCTTTTTCCAGTAATCATTAGTACGTACGCGCTCGGGAAAATTAACTGCTATTGCGCGGATTCCTACAGCTTGGTTCATCTTGACAAGACTCCTTTGAACAGAAATAAAGAACATGGAAATTTGGACATTTGCCAGCTCTAGGCTCTAACTCCTAGAGCTGGCAAATTTAATGCTCATTAGCTAAGAATTATCTCTTAACAATGAGCAACTTAACTATGCGCCTCGCGCAAAACCCGCCTCAAAACTTTCCCCGTCGCATTCTTTGGCAGCGAATCAACAAACCGGACAAGGTGAGGAACCTTATAAGCAGCTATCTGCTTAGAGCAGAAAGAAATCACATCCTCTGGCGCGACAACTTGCCCATTGTTAAGGACAATATTAGCCAAAATCCTCTCACCTTTCACTCTGTCAGGAACACCATAAATAGCCACTTCCGCCACCGCTGGATGTTGAGAAATTACCCGCTCTAATTCACTCGGATAAACCTTAAATCCAGAAACATTAATCATGTCTTTTAAGCGGTCAACAATGTAGAAATAGCCCTCTTCATCCATGCGGCCCAAATCTCCAGTATGAAACCAACCATTTGACATAACTTGGGCCGTTTCAGCGGGACGGTTCCAATAGCTCGACATCACATTAGGCCCGCGAATAATAATCTCGCCAACTTCGCCGATATCAACTTCTGAACCCTCACTATTCACCACCTTCATTTCCACATTATCAATGGGCATTCCAATTGAGCCCGGCTTATATTTCAAGTAATGGTTGTAACAAGAAAAAGGCGAAGTTTCCGTCAAACCGTACCCTTCATGGATCACCAGACCATACTGTTCTTGCCACTGCTCTACAACTTCCAAGGGCATTCTGGCAGCAGCACTAAAATAATAGCGTACTGAGTTAAAGTTGCATTCATCCGGTGACATTTCTAACAGCTTGGCAAAGGCGGTCGGGACTCCAAAAAACATTGTAATCTGCTCTGCAGCCGTTACTTGCAACACTTCGGTCGGATAAAACCTGCGCTGCAAAATAATAGTCGCACAAGCATTCAATCCCGCATTCAGAATAAAATTCTGACCGAAACAGTGAAACAAAGGTAAATACAAAAGTAACCGATCCTCAGCCCTCATACCGCAGCAGTGCTTGACAGAGTGCATATTTGAAGTCACATTCCCATGAGAAAGCACAGCGCCTTTAGGAAAACCCGTCGTCCCCGATGTATAGATAATTGCAGCGGGTTCTGTAGGTTCCATTTCAATAGCTTTAGCTTCAGTGGAAGCATTTGCTATCAGTTGTAACAAACTGATTTCTTTACAGCTTAAACTCAGCTTGCTCCCAGAAATATGAGAAGAATGGCTACCAACCACAATCGGGGGTTTAATAACTCTATCTTCAGCAATCAAAATGTATTGAAGGTAAGCTAAATCATCATCAGGCACTTGCATTCGCAATGATTCTGTCGCAATTACTATCTTAGCCGCACAGTCATTGAGAATAAACCGAACTTCATCGCTTTTGAGCATTGCATTGATAGAAACTGCTACAGCCCCGATCTTTAAGATGCCCAGATAAGAGATGACAAATTCGGGAATATTAGGCAGGAAGAGAGCGACGCAATCTCCCCGTTTAATCCCCAATCCTTGCAAACCATTCGCAGCGCAGTTTGCTAATTGATTTAGCTGCTTGTAAGTAAAAGATTTACCTTCAAAAATTAAGGCAGTTTTCTGAGGGAAAAATCTACACCCTCTCTCGATATGCTCTGCAATGTTCATCTCTATTTTATTCTCGGTAAAATTGCCGCCAAACAATAGGTTTCGTGTTCAAGATTTGGATGCACTGGTGCACCGTCATTAAGACAAATCGGAAACCACGACCTAAAGCTTTTGCTCGCTCTTTTTTTTCGGAGGAAATATCCCCCACGCAACTCGGATGGATTGTCTGAGAAAATTGTTGCCAATCCCTCGGTTCAAGTTGATATACTTTGACGCATTGGCGAACAGCATCAGTCAAAAAATGTTGCTGACTTGACAATTTTTCTGCTTTTTTACTGGGGTAAATATCTCGCTGAAAAGCAGTTTCAGAGATGTTAACTGAAATATTGTGAGTAACCATTGTTGTGCCTTTCTAGTAATATTTAACAATCCTTTGCAACCGCAAAATTTGACTGCTTGCGTAACAGACAAGCAGCTCTTAACGAGTGAAATTTTCAACTCATTTTTCCAACGTTTTGCAGACTATTCTTAGCTACAAATGACCTGTTTTACCTAGGACATGAGAGGGGGAAAAGGAAAGAAAATAATGTAAATTTTTGACAACAATTTTTCCCCTTTTCCTTCCTCTTCCTACTTCAAACTTGATAAAATCTGATTCACAGCTTGCACAATTCGTCCTTCCTGTGCAATGTCAGCAGCAATCATGGCAATGTGCAAATCTAAAGATTGCTCGTTGTCGTTCCAGATGTAAGACTTGTCAACATTAGGTGGCTGTCCCACAACTTTGCGCACAGCCTCATATAGCGGTAAGCTAAGTGGCGACAAACACTCGCGCGCGTCATAGTGACCGGCGACTTGATGGGTTCGCAAATCAACAGCTTGGACGGCAAACATTAGGGAAATTGCCATATACTGCTGGAACAATTCAATTGAGCGACGAGCTAAATTAGCTGAAGCGAATCCTTGGCTATTGATATTCTGATTGAATTGTTCGGCGTGAGTGGGAAAGCGGTCAGCAATTGAGTTTCCGTAAAAAGTCAACAGCGGCATAATGGAATTTCCCACTATTTGCAGACCTTTTAATCCCATGTTGACCTTACGGCTAGTGTTGCCAACCAGAGAAGGCGACAAACCATTATTAAATTCAGGTGCAGCTAACAACGCAATTTGTACATCCAAATGCTTAGCCAGCAGCCCTAAAAGATAGCGCAAACGATCCATTCCCACACCAACATACTGTCCCAGAAAATTGCCGCCGTGATAGCTAGCTTGATTCTCAGTATCGATTAAGGGGTTGTCAGTAACAGAGTTAATTTCCACTTCAATCTGCTGGGAAATTTCTGCGATTCCATCCACAATCGGCCCCATGTACTGAGGCAAACAACGCAGCGAATAACGGTCTTGTATCGGATGATGGCCGCGAGACTCGTGGGAACCATCTAACTCATCTCGATTCAAGCAGGAACCTGCGAGGAGTTCGACCATTTGGGAAGCCGCCCACACTTGACCAAAATGAGGCTTGAGCTTGTGAATGAAGGGGTGGAACGATTGATTTGTTCCGCCTAATCCTTGGATTGTCAAGGCATGAGTACCCATTGCCAAGGCAAGTATTACTTGCGAATCCCGGACGCAGTTGGCAGCAATGCCGGTCATTACAGACGTACCATTGGTCATTGCCAGCCCTTCTTTGGGGCGCAAATCAATTCTTGGTAAATCTAATATTTCTAGCGCTTGAATTGCTGACATTTCTCTGCCGTTAAAATCAACAGTGAAACAGTCATCTAGACCTATTAATGCGCCCGTGATGTGCGCTAGGGGAACTAAATCGCCGGAAGCGCCGATGGAGCCCAATTCACAAACGTGAGGCGTGACTCCTGCGTTTAGAAATGCGATCATCCGCTCAATTAACTCCAGCCGAATTCCTGAAGCGCCCTGGAGGTGGGAGTTAATTCGCAAGAGCATGGCGGCGCGGACGCAAGCTGTGGGCAGCTTTGGCCCTGCACCAGCTTTGAGAAACCAAATCAAATTGTTTTGTAAACTCGCGGCTTCTTCAGGTGCGATCGCTGTATTGGCCATCCCACCAAAGCCAGTTGTGACTCCGTAAATCGGCTTTCCCGACTCGACAGCATTCGCAATGTAGTCGCAGGATGCTTGCACTCGTTCCGCAACATCGCTTTCATCATTTAACCGAACTCTGGTTCCACAACGGGCAACCCTGGCAACTTCTTCTACACTCAGCCGTCGGTTCCCCACAGTTACGTTACTCAAATTAGGCTCCGGCCATTTGGGTAATTGTAGAGAAATCGGCTCTGTTAAGTTTCTTGACACTTCTTAGATCCTAAATTTATAGATAGATGCCACTCAAATGTGACTCTAGTCACAGCACACTCGAAATCGGGATGTTACTTTGAATTAAATGACAGAGAAATATGATAGATACCATACTCTGCCATTCGTATTCAAATCTTGCCTTTCGTTTCGTAAAACAAGCCGCAGCCATTAGACATCACCGATGAGGAGTCTACAAGCCTTATTGCGTTAAGGCTGGAAGCTTAAATTCGGTTGGCGTCTATTGTGCTCAGGGCAAAATAAAACTGCGCCGACACTACATTATGCGGGCAGAGTTATAATTGATTGAGTTATTAAAGCTGTTAAGCTGTTACTGGGGCTATTGACCGATAACTTCAGGACAATACCACCGCTCAAGGCTAATCATAGATTTTTGTCACAAAACGTTACAATGATTTCCGAAATTTTTAGGATGACTATTGAACGCTACGGGATATCTGGAAAACAGTTATCCAAGTTTTCAGGCGTTAGCGAGAATCATATTTCTGAGTTTCGGCGGGACAAGACAGGCATCTCTACGGAGGTGCTGTGGAAATTAATCGAGGCAATGGACGAGATTAAGCCGGGAGCCCGCGTTTACTTCTGTAATCGGCTGACGGGTGGAGAGGGATTTGGCAACAGCAGCCAGATGTCAGTGCCAAAGCAACTAGAGTCTTTGTTAGATATGCAGATATTGGTTGATGGACTCTCTGACGACAGTTTGGCCTTGCTACTGATGGTGGTGGCGGCGCGGATTAAGAATAGTGTTTCCTCTCCTGCTAAGGGTTTTGAGCTAATTGGCTAATAATTTAACGGCTCGTTTGTACAGGCAATAATTCCACAACTATTGCCCCATTTCTGAAACTATTGCTGAACAGGATTAAGAGAGATTACGCTGATTTCACTAACTTTTTTATCGCCTCTAAAAATCAGTAAAATTCTGTGAAACATCAAAAATTAGAAAAGAGCGGACAGTCTCCATTAAGACAACTTTAAAAGGAGATATAGCCTTTTTCAAAAAGGTGAGGTACGAATTTTGACCTGGAAAGCTTGACAATACAGGGTTTCTGTATACCTGATTTATCTGAGAACCGCTATAAACTTCATCAACATCATGACGGATAGCATTCAGCATCTCATCGAGCCGCACATTCAAGATTTGGGTGGATTCCAAGCGCGCCGCTTGCTTCCCTCAGACGTTCTAGCACTGGTAGGCCCGTTCATCTTTTTTGACCATCTGGGCCCTGCGGTGTTTCCACCGGCCGGGGCGTGGATGTCAGACCGCATCCGCACATCAACTTAGCAACCGTCACCTACCTGTTTGAAGGTGTTTTGCTGCATCGTGATAGTGTGGGCAGCGTTCAAGAAATCCGTCCCGGTACGGTGAATTGGATGACGGCAGGGCGAGGCATTGTCCACTCTGAACGCACGCCCGAGGACGATCGCAGCAAAGAAGCCATCCTGCATGGCATCCAAACCTGGATAGCACTTCCCGACGAACACGAAGAAACTGAACCTTGGTTTCGGCACCATCCAGCTTCTGAGCTACCCGCTTGGAAAGATGCAGGAGTTTCGTTCACCCTGATTGCGGGTGAAACTTATGGTCGTACTTCCCCAGTCCAAACATTTTCACCCATGATTTATCTGGACGTGCAACTGACGAATGGCTCGCAATTTACTTTACCGGGTCATTACAGCGAACAGGCGGTTTACAGCGTAACAGAGGGGCTTGTTATCGATGGAGTGCCTTTAGAACAGCATCGGTTGGCGGTTCTAACTTCAGGCACATCGGCCAACATTTCTGCTTCAGGCACGGCTCGCTGTATTGTGATTGGCGGCGAACCTGTCGGCGAGCGCCATAAGTGGTGGAATTTTGTTTCGAGCCGGCGCGAGCGCATTGAGCAAGCCAAACTCGATTGGAGAGAGGGACGCTTTGGTCAGGTTCCTGAAGAGACAGAGTTTATCCGGCTGCCAAAATAGCCCCTGCCTATTTACTATCCTCAAAACGCTCACGCCCAATATGCACCTGCCACTCCACTACTCTGGTAGATTCTGCTAACATACCATCCCGCGCACGGGGGCTGCTGTTAACAACTGTTTGAGCCTCTTCCACACTTTCTGCCTGAATCACCCAAAGCCCCGTTCCATCATGGGGAAAAAATGGGCCACAGCACAGTAGTATTCCTTTTTCCTGTTGCTCGCGAAACCAAGCTAGCTGATTTGGGTCGTGTTCTGGGTGAGCGATTTTGTAGTCGTAATACTCTGGAATGGTTGCTACAACAATGGCAAAAAGTTTAGACATAATGCTTTTTAAAATTGATAAAGTTCAAATCAAAGATCGCATAATGTTCCAATTCCTTTTGGTCGCACCCGCACTCTTGCCATTTTTGAGTAAGTGATTGAAGCCCCGCTATGCAATTCCTAATTCTCTATTTTACTGGCGCACAACTAGATAGCCCCGTGTCTTTTTGGAGGTTGAATCAGTAGTATTCATCGCTTTCCAAAGATTCTCCGTAGAAGCCCATACAGGCGGATATTTATAACTGGCTACATCTTCAATCAGAAATCGATCGCTTTGCTCATGATAGGCAGCAAGGGGAGAAATATGCCCGCTTTTACCCTGACCCAAAACAGAGCGTTGGTAGTTCACGATTATATAGTCGCCGGAACGGCCAAGGTTGGCTTTAGCTTGGGTACGAAATTGGTTAAGTGTTGTCTCCGACGCATAGTAGACCTCAACTTTGACGTTGTGACTTCTGAGTAAGGCAGCTAATTCATCCAGAGTCATCCCCGAAAAAGTGACGGCATAAGAAGAACGGATATTCTGGGTTTGACCGTCAAAAAAGGTGTCTTGGGTTAGGGTGCGATATCCCTGTTTTTTGCTGCCGAGTGCATTCAGAACCGTCACACTGCTAGCCACACCACAATATGCTGGACGTTTTTGAGTTTCAATGTGGGTGCTAAGCGGTTGAAAATCCTGTTTGCTCTTGCTCTGGTTCAGTAGCTGTTGTCCTTGTGGCGACTCTAAAGAAACCAAAGTTTGGGGAAGTGGTAGCCGGTCAACAGAAGGTGGCGAGAAGAGTTTCCAGGTAAAAACGCTTAAACCTGTGCCGAAGATTAGTAGAATACCCCCTCCAGCTTTTATTAGTCGCCCTCGCCATCGGCGATTTCCAGACGTTTGATTTAAGTCCATATCTTCATCTTTCTCCCGAACAGTTGTTTAAAAAAGTCTTAGTCAGAATTGGTCGTTGGATAATTAAACATTACAACGTCTAAATCTTGCCATCTGGTTAGTGGCTCTGGTAACTATAGCCTTTGCTTTGGACATCATTATAGCAAGTCTTTTCATGGTTAAAATTTCATTATAAGTAAGGAAAAATCTCATTTTTATAAAGCGGTCTGAAAAACAGGGATTCTGTAATATAATTTTGAAATCTCTGCCTGGGAGCAAGATTGCATCATGCCACCAATGCCAACAGTCACAGTCAAATCAGGATACAAGCCACAATCTATCGATACCAGTATTGAGGCGGATGTGCTGATGTTTCAGCTATTGCGGCAGTTAACGCTCCAACAAAAAGTACAGCGGACTTGCGCTTTCAATCAAGCGGTGCGAAGGTTGGCAATATCTGGAATAAAGAACCAGTATCCCAATGCTACTGAGGCAAAAGTTCGGCAAGAATTTATTAAAAGGTGCTTGGGTGCTGAGTGGATAGAAGTTTTATCAGACAGTAAAGATTGGGGTGAACTCGTGATTGCAGATCCGATCGAATTAGCGCAAAAAATAGCCAGCATCTTGCTACCGCTGAATATTCCCTATGTGGTGGGAGGTTCGGTGGCAAGTTCGCTGTTGGGAGAAAACAGATCTACGCAAGATTTGGACTTAGTGATTGACCTGGAAGCGCAAACAGCACAGAGACTAATTGATGCCATGTCAGGCGAGTTTTACATCAGCGAGTCGGCTGTGAATGAAGCAATTGCCAAGTCAAGAACAGCACCCCGCGAATCATCGTTCAATGTCATCTATTTGCCTTCTATGGAGAAAGCAGACATTTTTGTAATGAGCAGCGATGACCCTTTTTCAGCTTTGGTGATGAGTCGTCGTCAACTTTACCCTGTTAGCGGTTTAACAGAGCAGGGAATCTACATCTACTCGCCCGAAGATATCGTCCTGCAAAAACTCAGTTGGTATAAACTAATTCCTGGCGGTTCCCAAAAGCAGTGGAGGGATGTGTTGGGAGTTTTGAAGGTGCAAGGGGAACGACTCGATCTCGCTTACTTAAACCAGTGGGCTGTTACACTCAAACTAACAGATTTGCTCTCTGGAGCGTTGCTTCAATCAGGATATTAAGCGTGGGCAATTGAGAATGAAACAAAACAAACAACAGCTTGCTATTGCTGCTAAGAAAATCAAAAAATGGATTCAAACCACCCAAGAAGTTGAAAAAGCTCGACTTGCTATACCGATAACCAGGTTGACGAGTATCAAAAGTTTGTGCACCGATACAGTTGCTGCCCAAAAGTTTGGGCTCTACATTGCTCAACGGGTACAGCAGCAGATAAATCAGACTACTTGTCCCGAACATTTCACCAGTGAAGAATGGGCACAGCAACAACAGTTAGTGGATGAGGCAATCACACTGATGCAAAGTTACTTAGAAAGTCCTAGTTACGAAAGCAGGCAATCTCTCAGAAATTTATTGAGAGACATTGATGGCTTGCAAGGGGATGACTACCGTAATTTTAGGTGGGCAACGGTGCGCTTTGTCCGCAGTGGAGATTTACTCAAGCTAGAGTATGCACTGCGGTGTTTCGTAGAGACAGATTTTCCCTATTGGACTTATAAACTAGCTAGAGAATATGTAGAAGGCTATGGATTGCAGTCTGGTTCAGGTATCGTTGCTGAATCCGTACCCAGGTTGTTGGAAGTAGCAGAATTTTGGTGTCAGTATTATTTCGATCTGAGTTTGAACGAGAAATTTCCCGATGGGGGCGATCGCTGCGACTGTGACCCGTAGATCCACCGCAATTTTCGTTTCAATTACATCAATTTAAAGTATTACATTAGAAACTCTTGGTATACGTGACATACAATCGAGCGACAAGGGCATTTTTATACTCTAGTTCTTGTCTGAATTTCAAGTTGCGTTATGATATTCTGCACTTCAGCATAGACTTGAGCCGTTTGTGTCGTGTCTTCAAGGCGTACAACGACTGCATAAGGTACAGTTACAAGTTTATCCTTCCATTTTTCATAAGCAGCTATAGCTAATGTGTAGCAATTTTGGCTATATTCTGACTTATGTTGTTTCCACTCGCACACTCCATGTTGAACTGTTCCTCTAGAACGCAGTGTCATACTTGGGAAAAATTTTAATTCTTTCATATTTTCTGCTGTTTCTTCATCGTCTTCATCTCCTTCAACAGACATAGATTTGATAATATCTTCCTTGTCTACGTCTCCTCGAAACATTCGCCACTTTAACGTTGTCCCTAAATAGGATTCTAGTCCCCATCTCTGAACTTGAGGTGCATAAACTACTGTTACAGTTAACCGCTTTATTCCGGTTTCTGCGTCTGCTAAACACTCAGGAACAGGAATATTAAAATAAGCAACTGTATTGGGTTCAATCTCACCTTCAAACAAGAGAATTGCTGTATAAGGATCACACTCTGTTGCTCTGATATCATCTGGTACTCCATAACCAACAACATTTAACCAATGCTTAGGGTCTACCTCATCCATTGCTTGTTTAAAATTATCAAAATTTCCATAATAGGGTGGATAAAGAGCAGAATTAACAGTCAATGCTTTCAGTAAAGAGGCAGAAATATTATCAAAGCCCAAAGACTGCATATCATAAAGAATACGCGCCATTTTGTGAGCAACACGGGGAGCAGCAAAGCTCGTTCCCGACTTATGAGCAATTGCAGGTGTAAGTTGATGACTTGCCATCACTATATTCATTCCTGGATTTTCTCGTACTGAGCCATTTTCCTCTACTAACAAATTACCGCCATATTCGACTAGCTCAGGTTTAATTTCGCGGTTAATTCCTGGACCACAACGAGTAAAAGGAGAGGGTTGATCTTGTTTGGCAATTGCCATCGCTGTTGCTACTTTACCTACTGCTTGAGTGCTAGGAGCAATAGAACCTACTGTAATAGCTAATGCTGCTTGACCCGGATCATAAATAGAGGATTCATCCTCTCTAAAATATTTAGGATAAGGTAATCCATCTTCGTGATAGTCTTCAACATTCCACCTTGATATATTGCCTGTAATTGTAACAAAAATAACATCATGTTCTTTTGAAAGTACATCAATTTTTCGAGCAATCCAAGAACGACGAGGAACGGTTCGCTTAGCTTCTTCATGCCATTTTCGATTTGTAAATTGAACAGAAAGATTAAAAATTTTAATATTTAATAGATTAAAATCCTGTACAATTTCAGCTAAAATCATGGAAAATAATCTCTCATCTTCAATTTCATTATCTTTATTCAAAAGTCTAGCACTAGCAATCCAAACTTTTCCTTTATTTTCTGCATCTGGGTATAAATTTAAGGCATAGTAAGAAACTAAAGAAGCAACACCAGAACCATGTCCACATTCATCATAAGGATTATCTTTATCAGATTCAGCTTTGAGATAAGAGCGAATCAAATCTTCTCTAACAACAGGTTTTAGAAAAGGATTTCCAATCGTCACTCCTGAATCTACAATGCAGACCATTGGAGCATCTTGAGGAGGGCTTATAAATTCTCCTAAATTTTGAACTTGGAAATTTTTAAGCGTTTGATCAAATGTTTCAAATTCTGGACGAGCATCAAAATACACTATTTTAGTCTGCCATTTTTGACCTTCTACTAATTCTTGAAAAACCTTACCCGGACATCGAATTACAGCACGACAAGTTCCTTTTATTTCTTCATGCTCAAATAAATTACCTTTAATCCCATTCTCAAATAAGTTGCTTATCTCCTCTCGTATTTTTAATAATTCTTGGCTCTGTTGTTTGTGTCCTTGTTGTAAAGACATCATTTCAATTTCACAAATCATTAAATCTTGCCGAATTAATTCGTCATATTGTTCAAAAAATATTTGACAAAGACGATCCTTAGGTGAAGCTTCTTTAATAGTATTAAGATAGGCTAAAGATGGGTTTTCTGGTTGACCGTTTTTTAATTTACCTTCTCCAAAAACTTCAATTTTTCTTTCTAGGTTATCTAATTTTTCAGTGCGAGGAACGGCAAGGGTAAAATGATTAGATTCGGAAATTGGCTTTAAATCTGTGCCACTTAGAGAAATCTTTTTTTCATGTTCTAGCTTAATTAATACTGTTTTTCTTTCATCTGGAGACATTTCTTGCAATTTTCGAGAAATTGCTTGAGCTTGTCGTCTTAAATTATTAGCTTTTTCTTGTCGCTGCTCAATTTTTTCTGGGGGAAGAGGGAAAAACTGAGATTTTGCTGAACGACGTTTAGCAGTTTGCGGTTGAGTTAGTGAAAAGAGAGGAAAATCTTGATTCATTATAAAGTATTCCTATTTTTAGTTTGCGCTTCAGATGTAGCTTTTTTAAAAGCTTTAAGTTGCTCAGAAATATCCTGGGTTTGTAGATTTTCTCTCCCTTCGAGAATCATCGTTTTAATAGCTTCAACAGTAATGCGCTGAATATCTGCATAAGAAAGTGAACTCATATTTTTGGCTATATATTCTAGTGAGCCATCAAAGTTAACTCCATTTAAAAGGCGTTGAAGATAAATTTCTCGATCTGTTTTACCAGGTAAAGGAAACTCAATCAGAGCATCAAAACGTCTCCATAAAGCGGGATCAAGTAAATACTGATGATTACTAGCAGCAATAATAATACTTTTAGATGAATCAAAAGTATCCATTGCTTGTAGTAAACTGTTGACCACTCGTTTAAGTTCTCCAACGTCGTTGGGGTCATCTCTATTTTTTCCCACTGCATCGACTTCATCTAAAAGAAGTACCATTGGAGTTGTATTAGCCAAAGTGAAAACCCGCTGGAGATGAGAAGCGGTATCTCCTAAAAAACTAGAAATAACTGCATTTAGCCTCACAATGCCTACGGGAAGGCCAAGTTCATGAGCCAAATATTTAGCAGTAAAAGTCTTACCACATCCAGGTAGACCCCAAAAGAGTAGCTTGGTCTTAGGCAAGTATCCATACTTACTTAATTGTTGGCGTTTACGATGCTCATCTAAAACTCTCTCGATTTTCCCCTGGGTTTCCTGATTTAAAACCACTTGAGTCGAATCTACGGAGCTTTCTTCTAATATAACCAAATCATCGCCACTGCGACGATCTTTAGGGAGTAACCTCAATCCATTTTGTGTCATCTGTTTCATCGGTTGCCTGCCTAACGCTTGCTGTAGCTCCTGAGCAAGAGCATGATGATTAGCGATGAGTTCATCTGCAATCAAAGCTTCTGCTGCTCTGTAAAAAGCATTGTCATCACGCTCTTTGAAGGCTTGAAATAGCCTTTTGAGTTGTTTGCCTGCTACCATTATCTCATGTTATGAATAATAATTTTAACTTTAGGGAATTGTTCAAGAGACAGAATGTGTTTTTGATGTTTACAAGGTTAGGTTAAATGTCCTTATTTTTCAATTAAGATATTAAGCTATCAATATAATTATACCATTAAAACAGAACACATAAACCTATTTTAAATTTGCTCTTTTTTAGAGTTGTGTCGTGGATGTGAGTGTGAACACATATACACTACACAACTGATTATGAATTTGCGCCAAAATTGAAATATACGTGGCAGATTATCGATTATGGCAAAGTAGTTTTCTGCCACTTTACTATCTCTTTAAAGGACAAAAAACACCTCGGACACCACCCATCAACCCACAATGCTGGAATCTTAAACCTAGCCACACAGTGGGGACATTCCGACAGCAACATTAATTGATGCCGTAGCTTGCGGGGCGGAACGCCATCGCACCCCTGCATCCCCTTAAACTGCCACTCAATCTTATGACAAGGCGACTTGGGATCACACGCCCCACACAACCTAATCGGTTTCAACTCCATCCTCCGGGTCAAAACAGAAGGTTGCATTTCTTGTAACCATTCCAGGCTACTTTGGAGTAAGACCCTACGGCAAACCGAAATGCCGAAACTCAGTATAAGGGGCTTCGATCGCACTGATGACACATTGAAGATTTTAGGGAAGAGATATGGCACTAAGGCAAAGATTATCGGCTTGATTAACCCCTAGCCCTAACACAAAAGCCCCCAACCTAAGTGCAGACGGCTTCTTTGGGGCGTGTCACCGCTGCATAATGACCTATACATTTTATTGATCATCACCGCTCAAAATTTTTAAAATTGTCTCCACATCTGCCAAGTCCGTCTTACATTTCTTACGTCGGTCTTTCAACTGGCGCCAGCAAAGTTGCCGATTCTGACAAATCCACACTGGCAGGCTGCGATCGCAGTTCGGCGATTTCCCTTACCAGTTCCCGGTTTTTTTCCAACTGCTGGAGCAATTTGCTATTAGCTTCTGTTAAATCGGCTTTAGCATCGCTCGCGGGCGTTCTCGCTGCCAGCGTACTGCCGGAGAGCTCGATCGCCCGCCCTTCAGGCGTGAATATCAGTTTTATCTCTCAACTCTTGCTTGAGCCGCGCTAGTTCTTGGCTCACGCCTGCAACGATCGCAAGCTGTTCGGTAAGATTGTACACCTCCAGTCCCAAGTCGCCGTTCCGGTCGTGCAATTGCAAAAGCTCCTTTTCCCGATCGGCGACTTGCTTCTGGGCCGCTCTCTACTTCTACGGCTCGTGATTTATCGTTGCCATCACGAGCGCCGACTATTTCCCACAGATCTGCGCTCAACTCTGCTTTTGCTTGCTCACAGGATTTTGCCATTCGATCGCTGCTTGAACTAGAGCGGTTCCTCTGGATAAAGCTTTAATAAATTGGTCGATATGTTCTGGGCTGTTGCCGTGTTGGGAATTAAAATAGGAAAGTTTTTTCTGGATGTAATCGCATTTAGCTGCATCGGTCAACCAAGATTTCTCTGGTTCCAAGACATTCCAAACATCTTTCCATGCCCCATCCAAGTCTTCCGAAACGTTCATATCACATTTTTATGTTTATCTGTACCGGGTAAGCTTCTTAGGATATCTTGAACTATTTTCATTATCCATGCCTATGTTGTTAGAAGTCGTAGAATTTTGGTGTCAGTATTTCGATCGAAGGAAGTTTGAGGGAGAATTTTCCTGATGGGGGCGATCGCTGCGTTCGAGCCAACCCGTGAGAATTTTCAGCAGGTTGAGGGTTTGTTAAGCCTGCGACCCCTAAGACTGTCAAAACCCGTGCCAGCACTCAGCACCTATTTCTACAATTTCTGCCGTTACAGAGTGGGTGTGCCACTAAACATCTAGGCGGGAAAACGCAACTTTCCCTATCTAAGACTTGGAAGTGCTACCCGTAGAGTTGATTAAAAATAAAACTCTTATTTCCTATAATTTTTTCTGACGTGAATAATTAAATAAATCTTAAATACTATGAAAGGAAATAAATTCATAGCTAAACTATTTTAATATATTTAGGAGCGAGCTGTATGTTTCAGTATTTTGTAATGATTCCTTCCCTTCTTGAAGAAAAAGACGTAGAAAAAGACGTAAACAAAGAACAAGTCAATTGGTCGATGCAAGTTGCTAAGTACAATTTTAATTTGGGCTTACAAGTAGGGGATGACATTGAGCTGATTCTTCACTACGGTGACGAATGCTTTTCATTTGGAAGTAAGGTTGTGAAGATATTAAAAGTTATAGAAAATGACAAAGAAAGACTTGATGATATTTTCAGAATTGAGGCTCATGTAGAGATTTCGGACAAAGAAGATTTTGTAAAAGTTCGAGAAATTCTTAAGGGACTGAATTCATCGTCTCGCTCTGGTTTCCATCCAATGGGTTTTTCTAGCTAGTGAGGAGGGTAAATAGTAGATGTGTAGTATAGACCCGCTATTATAATGGTTTGACGCTCATCAAAACCAGAAAACGCTGAAATTTTCAGTATTCAATAAATATAAAGGCGTTGCTGATTTAGGGTATGAAGGGCTAAATATGCAAGTCAGAGAAACCAGTATCCACAAAGCTTGGGGATTTTCAACTTATTTTTTTCATACCCTGATTAAGCAACGCCAAAAGCAGATGTTCCCTCACCGCATCAGACACAGCGCTATCAAAGTCGCGCTGGACGCAACAGACGGGGATGTAAGAAAAGTGCAGAAACTCGGCAGACACAAAAATTTAAACACCTTGATGGTGTATGACGATAATCGATCGAGTGACCAGGGGATGTTACCGAGATGCTGGATGGGATGTTTTAGTCGATCGGCGGCGGAAGCGGATGATTCGACGTGAAGAAGCGAGCGAAATCTATGATTTCTCCGATGCTAAACATGAAGGAACGTTGGATACATAATAATTAATTACTCCCCATGAAGAAACTCAGCATTGACTCTGATAATAAAATATGCAATTACAACAACCGCTGACTGAGCTAGACCTGGATGCCTATTTTCAACGAATTGGCTACAGTGGTGACTGCTCGCCCAGGCTGACAACTTTACAGGAAATTCATCAACGACATTCCCAAACGATCGCCTTTGAAAACCTCAATTCACTCCTGAAACAACCTGTGAAGCTGGATTTAGCATCCTTGCAACAAAAACTAATCAACGAGGGACGGGGTGGCTATTGTTTTGAACAAAATTCATTGTTGCGGGCTGTTTTGCTTGCTCTTGGCTTTCAGGTAACGAATCTAGCAGCTCGCGTGCTGTGGAATTTGCCATCCGGGACGATCGCACCTCGCAGTCACATGGTGCTGGGGGTCAATATTGATGGAGAGCCATACATTGCAGATGTGGGATTCGGAGGATTAACGCTTACCGCGCCGCTTGCTTTGACACCGGATATTGAACAACCTACATCCCATGAACCATTTCGATTGATCGCAACCGATCGCAGCTACATTATGCAAGCATATATCAAGCAGGAGTGGAAATCCCTTTACAGATTCGATCATCAAGAGGAGCAAGAATTACCCGATTATGAGGTGAGTAATTGGTATGTTTCAACTCATCCAAACTCGATTTTTGTTACTAACTTGATGGCGGCAAAACCGGATTCAAATTGTCGTTATGCCTTGTGGAATAATCAGTTTACGGTGCATTATTTGGATGGTCGAACAGAACATCGTGTCCTTTCAACGGTTGCAGAGTTCCGCGCTAACCTTGAGAGTGTTTTTTGTCTCAACCTGGGAGCGATCGCTGATCTCGATCAGATGTTACAACAATTAATTGAGCGATCGTGTGCGATGACCTAACGGTGAAAGTGGGCAACTCTCGATTTATGGCAAGGGCGACAAGACTCGCGTGGTTCTACTTCCTTCGTCTCTGTATCTGGCACTTTTGAACAGCAGAAGGGATGCGGGGAATTCTGAGCCGATTTTCAGAAGTCGGAAAGCTACCAACGGCGGCCGCTTGCACAGGATTTCTGTCACGTACTTGGTTAAGGAAGCTGCTAAACGCGCTGGAATTTCTGAGAAGACTAGCGCTCACTGGTTGCGCCATTGTCACGCGAGCCATGCACTGAACCGGGGAGCACCGATTCACTTATTGTCGCAAACATTGGGTCATGCCTCGGTTGCGACTACCAGCAAATATCTTCATGCCAAACCAAACGATTATAGCCGTCTGTATCTGGCAACTTAGCGGGCGTTCGGGCCGTGCTTGGGGCGAGCGGGTATCAGAATGATCAGGGCATCTCTAAAAGTGAGAGGTACTAATTATTTTAGTTTTTTTGCCAAGTAATACGCGACATTAGGGACTTCTACTACCACGTATTACTTTAGATTAATTACATAACATACTCAAGCAGGTTTTATGATGTTTGGCAAACACAATTCAATGGTGTTTCATTACTAGCCTTACAATTCTTGGACTGCTGATGATTAAGAATATGTTGCACATAATCCTTTGTACAACGCTTGGGTTCTCGGTCGTTTTTAAAAAGAATGTGGCATAAATTTTGAGCCAAAGAACTGTCCATTTGAATATTAAAATGTAAATCTTTTACATACAAACATTTTCCTTCTGGCTCAAGTTGAGGTTCTATATTTACTTCTTTTAGCTCCTCTTGAGTTATCCAAATAAAATCAATGGCTTGAGCTTTATGGGCTCGGTTGGCACTTAATGATGCTATGATTCCATAGAATTCTTCATCTAGAGTTACTTTCCAAAGACTAGATAGTCTCTCTTCAAAAAATCTCTCAGACACTATTTTAGCTCGTCCTTCTAAATTATTGTCATATCCTTCAGGTTTCCAGTGGTTGCGGTTGTTTACTTTCCTGATAAATACAGGGGTAGTGATGTTAAATTGTTCTAATGTAGGAAGCATTTTTTAAGATGAAGGCTAAATTAAAACTCTTCGAGAGCCTCTTTAGCGTATTGTCGAACGTACTCATCAAGTTCAGCATTAGACAAAAAACTAGCCAAATGATATTTAAGGATATCAAAGTTAACCTCATCCTGTAGAATCAACAAAGCATCTATAATTGCTGTTTTAATTAAACGTCTAGAGCTGGGAATTAAATTTGTAATAGCTTCCAACCTTTCTTGAGAAGGGATGCTATGGGCCAAAGCAATACCTTTAATTAATACCTCTAACTTTTCCTCATAAGCAATAATATCTTTTGTGACCAAACTTGTTATCATTTCATTACTAATAACTTTAAAGAGAATTTTTCCACATTCTGCCAGCAAATCAACGGCGCTATCGTAAGATTCTTTGACAGTTTTTTTCCTACTCCAGTCCAGAACCAGTAAAATTCCTTCAACTGAATTTAGATACTTAGCAATAAACTTACACTGTATAGGTCTATCACTTGGATTCGCAAGGAAATACCCTTGGATTAACAAATCGAGATCATTATCATTTCTTGGTAAAAGCTCTCTCGATTTTTGTTCACTATTTTTCTTTTCTTTACGATCGCAATCAGCATAAACAAGAATGTACATCTGCTGAGTGTGTTTTTTTGACAAACTATGAGAGCGCTGGTTGGGAAGTCTCTCTTTTACAAAAGAGTTCAATTTGTTTTTAGGATAGCTGCCCTCTACATAATAGTATGGCTGAATAATTTTATTCATCTCGCTGTCCCCATGTTTTCCGGGCATCTTCTGTTGTTAAATCCAGGAAAGATTTAACCATGTACTTATGCGCTGATTGATACCAAGTTGTTAAATCTTGGGAAGTATCAAAACTACTTATGCTAAGTCGAAAAATCAAAAGGTCTGATTCTTCTTCTTCAGAAATCCTGTGTTCGAGCTCAACATTCAATATGCCACCTTCTTCAGGCAAAGAAAAATTTAACAGAATGCCTTGGCTATCGGGATTTCCCAGAAAATTACCTGAAGTGCTATTTAAAAATGTGAATATTTGGTGATTATCTGCTGCGCTATTCCAGCCAACATCTTTATCAAGTAAATTCACATATGTTAGCTCATACCTACGAGGTTTTAAAGATGGCTCTATTTGTTGTCCTTTACACCACTCTTGAAAATGAGTCCACTCCTCCAAAAAACTTGTAAATATTTCGTCAAAGTGAGGATATTTATATTCATTACTGTGCCTCAAACTAAAACAAAAAAAGTTTTTTTGTAGCTGTATTATTTTTTTATTATCAGAAGAAATAAATACTGCTCTAGGAAGTTGCGGAATTTCAAATTCCTCATCTTCTCCTAACGAAATCACAGGTCTATCAACCTGTAACGGAAATCGAGCTTGAATTGTTTGCCAGTACAACCCAAAATGGACTGAAGAAAGCCCTATATCTTCTAAATTAATACCTAGGAGAACTTCAATAACAGGTGGGTTAGTAAACTTAATGGCGACCATAATTTTTTATCTTTATATCTTTGTAAATGAGATTTATTGACTTTTCTCAATAAAATATATAATTACGACTCTTGACACACTAAAGACTAAAATGATGGGCTACAAATTACACTGTACCAAGTTACGGGCTAAATTTCAGAAAAATTTTTTACACTAACGGACTTATTTCTGGCAAAATTCCCTCAAATCCTTGTATTGTAATGGTTTTAGGCTGGTAGCTTTACACTCGATCGGCGAGTCGCTAGCAGTGCGCTCAGGACGTGTGATCATCAGCTCTGACCGATTGTTGTAGCGCTCAACTTTGCTGCCGCAGGCCACCGCATCCGCGACAGTGCCATCACCGCCGCCCTTGATGCAACTGATGGCAACGTAAGAAAAGTTCAGAAGTTAAGCAGACACAAGAATTTAAACACTCTGATGCAATATGATGACAACCGGACTCGCGACCAACACGAAGTTACGGAACTGTTCGACGGGATGTTTTAGTTGATCGGACGGCTGGCACAGTCAACTCCCTCCGATCGACTAGCTCCGATCGTCTGATTGACTAGATTGTCCTCAAGTGCGATCGGCTGCACGGTTCAGTCAGAATAGCCCATATTTACTGGATGAAGCCTAACCTACTAATATCTAAATTGTCAGGTGGCTGATGGCGGAGGCAGCAAGGCTCTCTGCCCGTTGCTGGCTCTGGCGTAGGCTGGCTTCAAGCTGGTCGCAGAGTTGCATTAGCTCATCGACTTTGGCGACGATGCGTTTTTGTTCGGCTAAAGGTGGAAGAGGAACTATAAAGTTATAGATTTTTCTGAGGACAAGGTTTTTATTGCCTACTCCTTCTGTCCCAGCTTCTGATTGAGCTTTTACGAAAGAAGAATTCAGTAAATATTGGAGAAATCTTGGGTAAGTGAATTCTGGAAAATGCTTCAACAGCGCAATGCTTACAAAAATACTAAATTCTTGATGAGTATCTATCTCTACCGCAATACCAGTTGTCCCCACTTTCGTCAGAAGAATATCTCCGTACTCTGGTTTACATCTGACACATAACTCTTCATGAGATTCACGAGTTATGAACCTAGTGTTAGAAAAATCTAGACAACCCCCAGAAACATTTTTCACAGAGAGAAAAGGTACACCCGATTCAACATATGTAGGAGTGTGATGCGTTCCATCAGAAATCAACCAGCAAAGTTCATGAAGTCTAACCCATTTCCAAGTTTTTGGTATTGAAAAGGGGATTTCTTTGTCATTAAAAGGCAAACACTCCTTCTTTTTAGTTGCTTTTTTATTAGAGTAAAGAAGTTGTTTTGATTCTTGAATCTCTTTAAATATCTTGTGAGCAGGTTCATCTTCCGATTGTTGACAAACAAGATTACCACGTATAGCTAAGTTAAGAATGCTTTGGCGTAAGCTGCTTACATCTCCGGAGTGTTGGCTGAGGTTCTGCCAGTTGTCGCGGACAAATGCCCAAGCAGCATCCAACTCCTCATCTGTTTCGGAGTTCATGAGGGAGGCGATCGCACTTCCCCTCAGTTTTTGCCGCAGGTTGTCTCGCGTTTGCTTGGTGGCTTCGTAGCGATCGCACAACGCCATCAACTCTTCCACCTTCTCAACAATCTGCTTTTGCTCCGCAAGAGGTGGAAGAGGAACTGGTATTGAATAGATTTTTCCACCAGAAATTACAGGCTGTGCTGTAGCGCTATTGTTCTGTTGAAGATTTATCGCTTTCAAAAGCCAATACACAAAATGGATATATATACAGTTTTCTGAAAAAGTTGTGATGAAAGCATTATCAGTAACCCAAGCCAACTTGGGAGTAATATGTACGCTTCCACAGTAGAAACCAACTCTCCCAATCACCAACGTCGGTTTATGAACATTAGCTTTATCGTGATACCCAGTGACCCCATTCCCTCCAAAAACAGGAATTTTACCACTGTCTGCCATGTTGTGTGATGTTAGATTGTCACCAGACGAAACTCGAACGATTTCACCTAATCGGCACCATTCCCAACCTATAGGTTTATCGAAAGGAACTTCATCATCTTTTAATACAGGCAACAACTCAGCTTTCCTAATCTTCTTCTGATTAATTAACTCTTTGAATTCATTCTTGATTCGCGTAAGAAGTTTAGATGCAGGCTCATCCTCTAAACTTTGTGGCACTAACTTTCCCCGCATTGCCAAATCCAGAATGAGCGATCGCAGTTTTGGAATACCACCAGGAGCTTCTGCGATCACATCGAAGTTTTCTAAAAACGTCTTCAAATCCATTAACTCTCACCTCGTTCCAGGGCTGCTACCAGGCTGTTTTTTAGGGCTTGGCGGTCATTCTCTGTCTTAATAACAGCTTCCTGATATTGCTTCAGCAGCGCTATTGGGTCTTCATGGATATTTTCTGGGGCGTTAGGGTTCTTAATATCCAGGTTGTAGCCATTAGAAGCAATCGTTTCAACAGACACCTTCCAGGCATATTCAGTTTCCTCGCGGTTTTCCCACCAGGCTTTCTCGACATCAAACTCCTCAATCCGCATTGGCTTGGTCTTGTTGTAAGACTTCGCCCCCGCTGGGTAAGGATGCTCGTAATACCAAACCTCTGTAGTAGGTTTGCCTTTGGTGAAAAACAAAACATTGGTGCGAATACCGGTGTAAGGACTAAACACCCCATTCGGAAGCCGGACAATCGTGTGCAGGTTACAGTCGCGCAGTAGCTTCTGTTTAATGCGAGTCTTGATGCCCTCCCCAAACAACGTACCATCTGGGAGAATGATCGCGGCTCTGCCCCCATCCTTCAGCAGTTCCATCACCAGCACTAAAAACAAGTCTGCCGTTTCCCGCGTCTGAAACTCGCTAGGAAAACCCCGCTCAATTCCATCCTCCTCCATGCCACCAAAAGGCGGGTTTGTCACCACAATATCCACCTGGTCATCGCGCCCATAGTCCCGGAGAGGCTTGCGGAGTGTATTGTCGTGCAGCACAGTTGTTGGCACCTCAATGCCATGCACCATCATGTTCGTCACACAAAGCAGGTGAGGCAGTTGTTTTTTCTCCACACCCAGAATGCTTCGTTTCACCCGTTGTAACTGTTCAGGCGAATTCGCTTGTTTTTTCAGATGTTCATAAGCACAGGTCAAAAAGCCACCCGTACCGCAGGCAGGGTCAAACACCTTCTCGCCCAGTTGTGGATTTACCATATCCACGGCAAACTGAGTCACCGCACGAGGCGTATAAAACTCTCCGGCATTCCCGGCACTCTGAAGGTTTTTGAGAATTTGTTCGTAAATGTCACCAAACACATGGCGGGTTTGGGACTGGTTAAAGTCGATGCTTTCGTTAATCTTGTCTACCACCTGCCGCAGCAGTGTGCCCGACTTCATGTAATTGTAGGCATCCTGAAACACACTCCTGAGCAGTTTCGCTCGTTCTAGAGCGACTCCTTCCAGGTCATCAACCGCCAGTTCCTTGAGTGTGGGAAACAATTGTCCATCAACTAATTGCAACAAGTCCTCTCCGGTGGGTGCATTTTTGCCCAATTTCTTGCTATCTGCCCACTCATCCCAGCGCAAATCAAAAGGCAGCGGTGAATTGTAGTTATCATCATTCAACTCCAGCTCGGCATCTTGGTCGCTGAAAATTTTGTAGAACACCATCCAGCCAAGCTGACCAATGCGCTGGGCATCGCCATCTACCCCGACATCTTTCCTCATGATGTCTTGAATCGATTTAATGGTGGCACTCAGCGACATAAAAACCCACATTCCGCACCCCCAACTGGCACATACGCGGATTGAGGGGGTAAAAGTGAATCATCCGAGACAAAGCGTG
>NZ_JAUBTV010000029.1:0-77266 GCF_036705145.1 Microcoleus sp. B5-D4
TCACGCTTTGTCTCGGATGATTCACTTTTACCCCCTCAATCCGCGTATGTGCCAGTTGGGGGTGCGGAATGTGGGTTGTAAAGAGATGGCTGTTGGTTCTGATTGCGCGCTAAAACCGCCTCTACAAGTCTCGAATATATCAGAACGATCGAGGTTTTGCGATCGCGCTTTAAAATCCCGAACCGGGTTGTCTCAGAAACTCGGCTTCTTCGGGGGTTGTTTCGCGTCCGAGAATTTGATTGCGGTGGGGAAATCTCCCAAAACGCTCGATTATTTCTAAATGCTTCATCGCGTATTCAATGAGTGAATCGCTGTCAGGTTCGCCGCTGAGTTGGCTAAATAGTTCGACTGATTTTTGCTGGTTTTCTAAGTTTTCGCTGTGTTCAAAAGGCAGATAAATAAACAATTTTTGTACAGTCAGCAATTCGCGATCGAAGTTATGATTAACAGCGTATTCGGCGGTGGCTAAAGCTTTGTTGTCTGTGGCGAATGCTTGAGGCGTTCCGCGAAACATATTACGCGGAAATTGATCGAGCAGTATAATTAATGCGAGGCAATTTTCGGGGGAATCGTGCCATGAGTCGAGTTTACCGGAGGCAGCTAGTTCGTATTGTTGCAGAAATCGCGAGCGCACTTGGGCATCAAAATCCGCATCTTTTTCAAACCATTTCTTGTGGACTTTGCCAAACTCAGGAGAGTGCGATCGACCAAACCAAAAATCTAAAACTTCATTCATTAGCAATCTAGTAGGCGATTGATTATTAATTAAAGCTTCTGTGTCTGTAGTTGCACAAAATGCGCTATCTGTCCAACTACAAATCCAGGGATTAATTATTACCAAAGATGACTTCACCCAAACACAGTTACTTGCTT
This sequence comes from Microcoleus sp. B5-D4, assembly GCF_036705145.1. Lineage (NCBI taxonomy): Bacteria > Bacillati > Cyanobacteriota > Cyanophyceae > Oscillatoriales > Microcoleaceae > Microcoleus > Microcoleus sp. B5-D4. Next base: position 874 of record NZ_JAUBTV010000029.1, read on the forward strand.
TCCGAGGCTATCGAGGATCGAGAAAAAAAATTAGATTACAGAGTTTAAGCTTCCAGATTCATCTGTTATCGAGTAAATCTAAAATCTAAAATCTAAAATCTAAAATCGACTGACTTAGAAACCTTTGTTGTCCGGTGCTTAAAGTTACAAACTAGCAAACAGTCTGTCCCAAGTTTTGCCTCCCACAACTCCGTCTACAGGAATATCCGCTTGTCGCTGAAATCTTTTCACTGCATTTTCGGTTGTCGGGCCGAAAACGCCATCAATTACGATCGGGTGTGCGGACAAGCCCCGCGCGTTCAACAACTTTTGCAGTTTCTTCACATCTGCCCCTTTCGAGCCACATTTTAAAATCCTTTTATGGTGTCTCACTACTGGTTGATGGCAATCATCTGTGTGGCAAACTGCGGAGCTCGCTGCATAGTTGGCTCTACTTGTGCCCGTCAGAACTAATAGACCGAGAATTGCTAGTAAATAATAAAAAGTCTGTGTTCCCGCCATACTTTCCCTGTTAATTTTCTCAAGCGTTTTTTGCAAGTTGGACGATTGTTTGAGAGTGAGAAACCGGGTTTCTGGGATGGGTGCATCCAATCTCGATTCACCTGGTTTCTGGCAACAGTCAACCGACATTCTACAATATAAGTGGCTTTACTGCAAAATCTCCGATCGTGCAAGTTAAATTTTGTTGCTCTTTGGTAGCAGCAAAGGTAACAATTACTTCGCAGGCAACTGCAACTGTCAGCATTACCAAGTTTCTCGCCAGCGGGTAATCGCAAACGTCATCATTCGCCGCTGAAGGAACCCGATAGTGTTGGTTCCAAATTATTTCCGAGTAATCGGCAGCTAATCCGACGTGCACGCAGGGAAGGGAGACACTCGCACAGTAATCCTTGACTGCTTGCCGCCCGACACTGTTATCAAAAGTATCGATGACTGTGGCGCTGACAGCAAGCAGCCGATCGGCATTTGCGGGTGTCAATTCTTTTGAGTGCGCGTCAATGCTGACTCCCAAGGCGCGGTACAGGTTGTTGGCGAGAATTTTGGCTTTGAATGCGCCGATGTCCGATCGATAATAGGGTTGAGTGGAAAGGTTGCGTTCCTCGATGCGATCGCGATCGATGACTTTTAACTGACAAAAGCCCGATCGCGCCAGACTTTCTGTAATATTCGCACCCAAAGCGCCCGCGCCGCACACCGTTACCGGGAAATTTTTGATCTGCGACATCACGGCGGCACTTCTGTAAAGTTGTTCGTGAAAAAATATACTCATGGTCAGTAGGCAGTAGGCAGTAGGCAGTAGTCTGTAGTCATTATTTTTTATCTATTTTCAACTACTCCAACTAATGATTGCAAGTCGAAGTCTTTGTCCAATCCGCTGAGACAAATGCCAGCACTCATAACAGTCAAGTCATTTTTGGCGATCGCAGAAGTGTGATGTTCTCCGGTTCCGCTAGTCCATTCAACCAGCCAATAATTTTCGCGATCGAAAAAATCCCGCAATTCACCGCCGCCCATTTTCAACGCCCGCTGCAAGCGCTTTTCTTCCCGCACTTTCGGATCGAAATCTTTAATATTTCGGGACACCAATTGGTAAACAGTTCGCATTTCCGGCGTCATCCCTTTAAAGCGAACTTCTTGAGGCAAAATCAACTTTTTTAAAGCTGCTTTCAATTCCTCAGACGGCAGCGGATCGGCGCGCCTGTCAATCTCTTCAAACCACAAACAATGACCGTCCCAGCGCGCAACAATCGGCTCAAACTGCGAACCTTCTGTTACTAAATGGACTGGTACGGGTTTCGCAACACCTGTGCGCTGTTTAGCATCAGATTCGTTCACAGGATAAGCCAGCCATGTTTGCCCTTGCAGCACGTAAGCCAAGTGCAAGCGAACGGGGAGGAGGAGTTGCAAATACTCGGCCACTTGCGGCAAACTCGGCTCCTCAATTACCGCAGCAATTTTCTCATTTACTGGCGCAAAAATAGCCCATCCTTCAAAGTTGCGTGGCTGCGGTTGAAAAGTATAAACCATTGAGCTAACTCTTATCCGCACGCTTCCCCCGCGCACGCAGGGAGCCAGGAATTGGGTATCGAGTAGCTGCCCTTCTTCGGCCGCAAGTTGGCTGAGAATTCTGCGAATATCTGCCAATGGATTGACCTCCTTAATCTTACTTGTTTTACAGAACGCACTTTTAATTTAAGCCAATAAAAAGAATTGTAAACACTCTTGACACGAAGGAATATCCTAATATAATATTGAGCGAGGATAGAATTTTAACCTTGTAAATATCTCAAGTAAATATGCTGCCAAAGCTTTTTTCTAAGTTGGTTGTAGTGACAGCTCTGACACTTCCTATTTTGGGGTCAGCCCAGGTAGCTAAAGCTCAGACCACCTATGGAGCTACTGCTTATTCTGCGACTTCTGGCGCCACTGGTATTAGTTGGAATCATGATTCACAGAGAGGAGCACTAAACGCAGCAGTAGCCGCCTGCAATGAAGAATCAGGAGGTGCTGACGACTGCGAAGCGCTGACCTATAATACCGATAATTGTGGAGCGATCGCATTAGGCGAAGGAGGAGCAGGTGCGGGCTGGGGTGACGACAAATCAGCAGCAGAAGCTCAAGCTCTCGCCGCTTGCAGCGAACTAGAGGGTGGCCGTTGTAAAGTGAAGCTTTCAGCTTGCAACGAATAATTAAACTGATAAAGATCGGTCGGAGTTGTTTATATTTTCGCTGGTAAAACAGCTTATAAAATGGTAAGTGTAAAGTGCTCTTCGGCGCACCTTCCACTTACCATTCGGCTAAAAGTAGGGTGCTATCAGAGCGCACCTTACAGTTAATCTCCTACTTCGGAAGTAACTGCATCGGGTGGCAGCAAACTTTCTAATCTATCTTTAGACCAGTATTCAGTAGGATAAGCGAGTGCAATAATATCAGAGAGTCGAATCAGCCACGTAACTTGTCCGTAAGCATCGATATTTTCCGCCTGTTCGTTAGGGGGAACTATCACCAAAAGTTCCGCAAACTCCCCGAACAAATTAATCGGGATGCCGCCGAAACTGCTATTATTTGTTTTAATCCAAACTTTGCTGCCTCGATCGAGAGCTTCTTGGAGTCTGGCGCAAAGCAAACTGGATTTTTTGACCTGGGATTTTTTGGCTTTCGACTTTTTTCCCATAGTTTTAAGAAGTTAAAGTAGTTGTATTGTGGGTTGCACAGTTCGTTAGACAGTGGGTTGAGATTTAGTGCGCTCCTCTTCGTTGGCGTAGCCCCCGTAGGGGCGGGCTTTCCTTCGGATCGCGAAAGCTAACGCTAACGCGGTTGGGTATTGAAACGGACAAAAGGAAAAAGGGATCTCGCCCCCTCGCTACCCCATTACTCTAGTCTATAAGAAAGTGCTGTACTGCGATCGTAATAACAATTTAATCGCCAAATCGGGAAATGACACCAGCTCAAAAAAAAATGCCACAGTCGCCAAACCCCAAACCCTGGTTGTCATCAGTGATTCCCAATCTAAAATCTCAAATCTAAAATGGTATTACCTGCCGTATCATGTTACACAATCAGTCAACAAGGCCCGTGTTTCCACTGTGCCCAAATGCAGTATAATCGGCGGAATCTTCCCAAATCGTTTAAGTAAAACAATGGACTGGCGAAACCTCCTTCATCCAAAGCCGAAAACTTTAACAAGTCAACCAGCGCCGCCAGAAACTCGATTATCTGTAGAATTTTTGCTGGGACTCTTTGCTGCGGGATGGACTCAACAGCAGGTTTTAGAGAAATATCCTGCACTCACTGCGGAAGAGTTGCGCGCTGCTTTGGCTGGTGCGGATTCCCAGTTAGTGTCATCCATCGCTAATCCAGAATTACAAGCAATTATCGCTCAAACTAGAGAATAATTGAAAATCGGGAAAAACTGGCAAAATTAAAACTTCAATTTTCTTCTTGCTCACTTGAATCAATTTCTCTTGGTTTAGTCACAAGTGCTAATCCTGCGAGAATCTGTCGGACTCGTTTTAGAGAGAGTTTGCCAATTTTATCTGTCAACAAAGCCTTATCTACTGTAAAAACTTGAGACACATTCACTACGCTTTGTTCTGCTAGATCTGCTTCTCCTGCTTCAAGCAATACATTACCTATCGCCCTAGCTCGTCTGAGATTAGTAGTCAATGCACAAACAATAACAGTTCTGATTTGAGAAATGTTCAGGACATCGTTTTGAATCACGACATAAGGACGAATATAGCCAGGTTCCGAACCTATCGGTTGTCCCAAATCTATCCAGTAGATATCCCCCTGACAAATTACCATTATGTTTATGTGAATTGTCGCTGATGCTGACGCATTCCCTCTAGCATAGCTTGCTCTGACGGATCTAGTCCATCTGCATAAGCATCATTGATACTGTCTAGCAGTTGTCGATCGCGAGCGGTTTGCAAGCAGTCACTAGCGATCGCTACCTGATTTTCAGTATCATCCTCTTCATCAAGCCCAAATTTTTGGCAAATTTCATCAAGTGTCTGAGGTTGAACAACTCTTGCTTTAGCTCTCTTTAATGCAGTCAGCAAACGAGTTGCATTAACGGGCGCTCGCAGCAAATAAAGAGTTTCTAGCAAACTTTCTAATTCGGCCTTAGAAATCAAAATCGCATTTTTGCCGTTAGGTCTAGTAATAACTATTACTTCCCCAGTTTCAACAGCCCGATCGCAGAGATTTTCTAAATTTGCTTCAGCATCAGTGTATGTAATCTCATTTGACATACAATAATTTTAACTCCCACTAAATTTGCGAGCATTGCCCGCCAGCTTAACTGACGAGCTATACTCGATTATATCACTTATCATCCCTCACAGGCAGCGACGTATCCAGAATTTCCATCAACAATTCCAGCCGCGAAGGACGGCTCAACATCGGCACTAAATTCGGCAAGGAGTAGTAATCTCCCGCAAACGTAAAGGTTTCTACCGATACTTGTTTGTCCTTCAATTGCTTCTGGACATATTCGCACCAAGCGCCAACTCGCACAATCACAACATCAGGATTTACCCCCAAACTGCGGCAGTAATTCTGATAAGCATCTGCAAAATAAGGTGCAGCGTTTTCGCCTTCATCTGTTACCATAATGAATTGCTCGACAACCTGCTTTTTAATCCGCATTGCTTCCACCGCGCAACCGCAACTTGTGCCGCCGCCACCGCGAATGTGCTTGAAAGCGCGTTCCCAGTCTGTCAATTCGCTGCCATTTGCTTGCACTGGATACGGCATCGTGTCAAAGGCATAAACGAACAGTGCAGCCTCGGAAATGCCGGAAATCAAAGCAGCCAGACGCTTCCCAACTTCGATCGCACTTTCCATACTTCCCGACTTGTCAATCAACAAACCAGTTGCTTTCGCAATCTTGCCGCGCTTCTTCACCTGTTCGTTTGTCACCGCTTCCAGCTTCACCGCCGTTGCTGCGTCGAAGTTTGCGCCCGCGCCCGCAACACTCGCTTTGTAAGCAGAAACCCGATCGCACTTTGCCGCTTCATCCAACTTCGAGTCAATCAACTGCTTGACTTCGGCGTGTTCCATCGCCCCGCGCGACTGAATCGATTTCAAATTGTTGATAACTTCCTGCGGCGACATCGAGTTAATCAGCGCAGCCAAAACCGTTGGCGTTAGCTGTTTGATCGCACCAACTGCGATCGTATACGGAATCTTGTACTCCACAATCAAATTCGCCTGTTCCGCAGGTGTCGCGGCTTTTGCCAACTGCTTCAAAACGAATGCCAGAGAGTCTTCCGGCGGATTGTCTTTAAACAGAATAGCATTAGCGCGATCGCTCGGCTTGACGTGCAGCGTTGCGTACAAATGCTTCATCGCTTTGCGGTTGCGGATGGCGGCGCGATCGAAAAACTGCGGATTCTTTTCCCGCGATTTCAGATAGCGAGTGACAGCAGTGCGCGCGCTGCGGGGAACCTTATTCTGGTGCTGCTTCATAAAGTCCACAATCCGCGAAACCTCGTAGGGAGGGAACTCTTGCAGCATCATAAAACCGGCATCTCGGTGTTCCGTCAGCGCCGAAGTCAGCAAATTTCCGGCAAAAACTTCCTTGTGATCGCGCACGTCGCCGTGACGTTGATACCACACTGCTAAATGACCGTAAAATATTGGGTCTAATTCGATAATTAACTTGTGAATTTCTGCTACTTTTTCTAATTGGCGGTGAGGAGTTGTGAGCAGGCTGTTGAGCATTTCCAAACGTAAATCGCGCTCTGCTGTATTCATATTCATTGGTGTTACCTTCCTATTCGATTTTGGATTTTGGATTTGAGAAGTATTCAAAATCGGTGGTTGGCAGTTGTTGCACGCTAGCGAGTGAAATTTAAAAATCACCGCGCAAGTTTGGGGAGCTTTTTTTAGTAAACCTATGGCTAAACCTAATAGGGTCTGTATGTAAGCTCTCGCGATTGGGGCGCGGCAATAACTGCTAGTGAAAATTATTTGAGGGAAGCTGTTTCTAATTCTATCGCTCTCAAATCTGGTTCAACCCAGTTAATTCGAGCTTCCCAAGACATCAGGCGATCGCGCGTGTAGTAGCGAAATGGTAAAGTGTGTGAAGCGGAGCTATCCCGTAGGGAATCGGCATATTTTGCAATCAAACCGTTAGCCAAATGTACGATCGACCGATTTTGACTTTCATCGGCGAGATACCGACGAATAGTTCGCACCCAAAACAGCGTTAGCGTTTCGTGATACCCGCTGTTTTGTGTGATTTCAATTCCTTGAACCGAGTTGTAAAGTTTAATCCCATTGCGAATCGCATTTATCGCTTCTTGCTCCGAGTCATAACACAGATACCACAGGGCAACGGTTAAATGTGCTTCGTGCGTCCATTGACTTCGCGACAGGTTGCATTCTTGGAAGGCATGAATCAGACTGTCTATCTCCTTGGGCGAGCGGTAAATGGCCAGTCTTTTTCTCATGGCTAATACCCAATTTATTCTTGAGGACGGAACTCTTCAATACAAACAGGATTATTTAATTATTATCCTGAATTAACAACCGAATCTTATCGCATTAAAAGTCACTTCGCGCAAGTTAAGAAAGCCGTTGTTCATACGCAGGAGTAGCACCTACGACTTCTATTTTCAGAGAAATGCCCAATCAAGAGCTAGTATGTAGGCTTCCTTTGTTGGGGCGCGAAGTGGAACTTTTAAGCGCCGGATAGATATAAAAAATTCAGCTATAAAAGGCAGCGCACAAGTCAGAGAAGCTTTAGCCTCGCGGCAAGTAGGAATTGAACCTACAATTCGATTTTAAGTCGAACGTATCCAGTTTGTAAGCTTCTTTTTTTAGGGTGCGCTGCCTAATACGTGCTTTAAGTGAATTTCTAGCCGTAAACGGCTTCTGGGCGAACAATTAAATCGCCGCTGGGACGGCGATCCAGAACGTAAGACTCGAAGCGAGATCCTTTGACATCAAAATGATTTGCCAGACGTTCCTTAATAGCCTTGTCGCTCATTCCTGCCGCGATACCCAGTTGGTCTTCGGCCAGATCGTAGGAACGTCCTTCAAAACGAATGTGAACCATTACCGATACCTCCTAGAGCAATTTTGGATTTTGGATTAGTAGCTTATCTGCTCTCGAATTTGGCTTTTTGTGAGACGCGGGCAAATTGCCAGTATCGGTAAAGATTCACGAAATCTGATAATCTTTACTGAAAGAAGCGCCGTTCTAAATGATAAGCTTGTTTAATTTTGCGGATTTCCTCAGCCTTTTTGGTTGATTGAAATCTGGCTGAACTTGTCTGTTCTGAATCCGCATGAAATTCGTTGAAATTAGACTGATTTCGTACAACATCTGACTCGGTTCGAGTCAATTTGTAACCGAACAGTCTCGTATAAAGTAACAACATGACAATCGAGTCTCTATTGCAAGACTTTTAAATTGATCTTCATTGAAATTTTGAGCAATATTCAGTTGTCAAGGTTCAGAATTTGCACGAAAAATACAGGTTTTTGCTTGTCCTGCGCTTTCCATATTTATATACTACAGACGTAATACACAGTTGTCAAGGGGGTCGGGAAAGTTTTTTAGATAAAACTTACACGAGTGGCGAGAAACCGGGTTTTTTCACGAAAATATTTCGTTGGTACCCGTAGATCCGGTAAAAAACCCGGTTTCTTGGGTGGGAGTGCGATCGCCCGCTGTAACATCAATCAAACATCCTTAACATAAGAAATGCTGTCGCGAATATTGTGGAAGCCAGCAGACTCGTAAAGACGCAATGCACCTGATGAATTTTCAGCATCGACGCCGATAATAGCAGTAGCCACACCGGCAGCTTTCAGTCGATGCAAACCAGCGAGCAACATTGCTCGTCCCAATCCCATTTTGCGGAAGCCACGCCTAGTGCCGAGACAAGCAATCCAGCCTTCATTGCGCCCGGTACGATCGCACTCTTCCACACTAATCTTGCAGTAACAAAAAGCGACAAATGTGCCGTCATCAGCAACAGCAATCAAGTCTAAATCATTTCTGTAATCGGGTTTAGCTAACTCGTGCTTAAATTTATCCACCGTTAAATCGTGATGATTCCAGTGATCTATAAACGACTGGTTGAACATTTCTACCCAAGCTGCCGCATCCTGTTCGCCGGGGAATTGACGCAGGGCGAAACCTTCGGGGAAGTGCGGTTCTGGGATCGGTTCAGAGAGCGATCGCGCCATTCGGCAAAAATAGCGATCGACCTTAAAACCGCAACTTGTCAGCACAGAAATGCGATCGCAATCCTCAGCGCGAGCGTAGGTTCGCAGCTTCACGCGCCCGCCCCGCATCGCAGACACCTCGCGCATCCGCACTTCACCCCAGGCGATCGCGGCTGCTTCGACATCGCCTCCGCGCGCGTAGGGGTGAACGCGAAACCACAGCCAACCGTCAATTACTTCCCCTGGTTCAGAAATCCACAACCGAGCGAAACCGATTAATTTTCCCTCCGCATCTTCCCAAAGGCGGATATCGCGGGCTTTGTCTAGGGACGGTGCGTTAAATTCTTGTTGCAATTCCGAGATGGAAGTACCTTCATCGAGCCGATCGACTTTTTCGCAAGTATTGATTAAATGGGCGATCGCATCTAAATCGCGATCGCCCGCATAGCAGCGCGCCGAGAGATTTGCCATCATAGCTAATCACCATTCCCTGTTGTTATTCAGTTTAAAAATAGCTTGGGCGATCGCACTTTTATCGATCGACTCGCCCCAATGCTCGATCGGCATTAAAAATCCGACAAGGCAAACACCCCGGCGCATCGAACCGCTACAGCAGTTGACTGCACTCGTGAGTTTGGATAAATTCAGGTTCAGGATTTGGGATGGGAGTAGAAGGACTTGAACCTTCGACCTTGAGATTAAGAGTCACCTGCTCTAACCAACTGAGCTATACTCCCGCATCTAGAATAGTATAACATACTATTTTAATTTTCGCATATTTCACCTTTTTTATTAAGTTGTGTGGTTACTGCGTGCTTCAGAGTGTAACTAATATATCCAATCGCTCCCTTGGTTAGAGATTTGCGATCGACCTTTTTATTTGTTAGCGGACAGTTTCGCAGCAGCAGCCATTTTATCGCGCTGCGCCCGCATCCCTACAGACGATCGGAGCAAAGCGCGATCGGTACTCGGAAAGAGGATAAGCTGATGTCAACTAAACATGACTGCTTGAAATGGCTGACAAAGAAGAGACTGCTGTGATCAAAGTCACAGTTCCCAAGCGTTTGCACGAAAAACTGAGAAACATCTCCCAGCAGACAGGAGTTCCTATGTCCACTCTGCTAGTCATGGCGGCTATCAAGGAATACAACCTCGTGGAGGAAACTGAAACTAAGTAACCATTAGTATACTTTAAGTACCCTTGAAAGGTACTATATGGTACAATCCAGGAATAGTCAACCCTGGAGGTGTGCTTGTGACTCAAGATGAACTCGAAGCCCTTGTCGATGAACTCGGCTTAGTGTCAGTCGTCAGCCTGCTGGCAAATATCTGCCACAACAAAGCCCGACAAACCTTGTGCCTGAAAGGACAAGGGGCTACTCCTTATACCGCTTGGAACAGCAATGGCTTCTTGCTGAAGCAGTTGATGACCAGACTGCGGCCAATCGGCAGCTACGATCGCGATTTAGACCTCAAGAACAACTGAGGTTCTGAGGTTCAACCCGTGCAAGTGCGTAAAGCATTGGTTTTAGTCGGTTAACAGCCGAGTATGTATGCTTTAACTGTTAGGGCACGGGTTGAAACTCTTCGATTTGGACTTGAACCTTGAATGGAGAGGACGGGACTCGAACCCGCATCAATCGACAGCAACTTTCAGGAAACGCGCTTCCTTACTGCCCGCCAGCAGACGGGAACTGCCCCCATCTCGGACTGTTAATTCCTTTCAGTGCCTCCGCAACCCGCTGCCAGTTTGCGTTTCCAGGGAACGTCGCGAAGCAACTTTTTACCCTACTCAACAAACCCGATCGTCCTTTTGGGAGCCGCTTTTCCAAAGTTTTTACGGTGCCATTCCACTTAGGCGACCTCCCCATAATTTTGCTCAGTATATGAGAGCAAAGCTCGTGAAAAAATCAACCATTATCCTCCATTATTTATATATAAAATCTTAAGCAATCCACCGGAGAGGTACGGCCCCTCCTATCTCTGCGTTATCAGCACAGTGCCGTACTTTCTGGCTCCCGGTGGTCAAAAGGAAGATGAAGGAATCGAACCCTTACAGTTACCTGTACCCCAGTTTTCAAGACTGGTTGCCAACCATTTAGCGGCATCTTCCGAGGGGTATCTGACGGGAATTGAACCCGCTATTACTGGTTCCACAAACCAGCGCCGCTACCACTTTGGCTTCAGACACCGCAGTGGAATCAAGGAGAATTGAACTCCTAACCTCTTGCGTGCAAGGCAAGCGCTCTACCAATTGAGCTATGACCCCGTTTTTGCTGGATCGTGGTCGGACTCGAACCGACATTTTCCTAGCAGCGAACTAGGTGCTTTACCAATTAAGCTACAAACCCAAATTTGGTGGATTGCGATCGGATTTGAACCGATATCTTTCTAACAGCCAGTTAGATGCTTTACCAATTAAGCTACGAACCCATTCAACAGGAGCGGTAGGACTTGAACCCACAACATTCGAGGTAGAAGCTCGACACTCTATCCTGTTGAGTTACGCTCCCATGTTTTTTGTTAATGCGCGATTCCCTACGGGATAGCTGCGCCGCGCGTACTTTCCGTGCAAGTTATCAGAGCATTGCGTTTTCTCAGTTACTAGAGGGACTCCGCCGATGAGTTATTACACACTCTTTAAAGGATGGCTACTTTCAAGCCAACCTGCCGGGTTCAATGCACTCCTCGTTCTCAAACGCCCGCTGATTTTGACAGCGTTACCTTTCCTCTCGTACTAAAGTATGTAGGCTCCAAAGATAGGGACACGCAAAGGGCGATCGCTCTTACTATAAAAAATTATCCATTCAATGGAATCAACCTCCTTAAATTAAAGCAAAAACAACGAGAGTGGTAGGACTCGAACCCACAACATCCGCGTCCGTTAGCGAAGCGTGCGCGGTAGCGCATAGCGCGGCGCTCTATCCATTGAGCTACACTCCCATAAATTGGTAGTCCTGACAGGAGATTACCCCGCGTCTGCTTGTAAGGCAAACGCTCTACCCTCGAAGCTCAGGACTACAAAAGCGGATGATGGGACTCGAACCCATGCGCTGAGAATGGCATACTCAGATGCTAGCCGCTACATGACATCCGCAAACCGATTTTAGATGGGAAATTTGAGATTTTGGATTGAAAAAACCTCTCGTTTAGCCAAGCGGATAACGAGGCTCGAACTCGTGCCTAGAGTTTGGAAGACTCGAATGCTACCGTTACACCATATCCGCAATTAGTTTAGCGATTGTATCTCTTTAACCTCAACATACAGCCTTTACAAAATTGTCAAGTAAGTTTGCGTTGGACTGATGGGTAAAGTTACTAATCGCTGATTTTTTAAATCTAATTCAATTCCCAGGGCTTCTAGAGGAATCACGCCTAATAAAGGATTCATACCTCCGGGCAATTCCAAACACTCAAACGTGCCTTCGCGTCCTACTAAAGAAATTTTAGCATCCTGAAAAATTCTGGCTTTACCAATGCCATTAGCAGTCTCTACATCCACTTCTTTGAGCAATTCTAAACCGAGTTGTGCAATGATACTTGCAGGCAAACACAATGTTGTTGCACCTGTATCAACTAGCACATTATTTAGAGTGACTGAACGGATTTGGTCGGAAGGCATAAATCCTCTGGCTGCGACATTTTGATCGGCGCGGTTAGTCACGGTGAGTGTGGTAATAATTTTTCCCATTGAGGTGTTGTCAGTTGCTAGCATAGTTTAACCTTGAACTACTCAACCTCAATTATGACAAGTTTTTGGAAAAATGAGTGCGATCGCCATTAGTAATTTGCTAAACTAGGAGCGGAGATAAAACACATGAAACTTATACTTACAGCACCCAATTCCCAACTATTCGCCGCATTCCAAGAGCATTTTTTCTACCTACCCAATGTCGAAATTACCAACAAACGTTTCGAGGATTTAACCGAGTATGACTGTTTGGTTAGTCCCGCCAATTCATTTGGCATGATGGATGGCGGTATCGATGCAGCCATTGTTGATTTTTTCGGTCATTCTCTAATGGTTAGGGTTCAGGATCATATCTTGGAAGACTATCTAGGCGAACAACCAGTTGGCACGTCATTTATCATCGAAACTCACCATCCCAAACATCCTTTTATCGCTCATACTCCCACCATGCGCGTACCGATGTCTGTCGTAGGAACAGACGTTCCGTATGTGGCAATGTGGGCTATGCTATTAACAATTCGGCGCTACAATCGACACGCAAAACGTAAAATTGAGAGTGTCGTTTGTCCGGGTTTAGGAACGGGTATAGGCAGAGTTCCTTATCGTGAAGCCGCGCGGCAAATGGCTCTGGCTTACGATTATTTTGTGTATCCCACGCCGTATGTCAACTGTTTTGTTGCAGCAGAAAGACAACTGCAAATTTGGGAAGGGGGCGATCGCAATCCTGCTTAAAGAGCGATCGTATTTTCCCAAGCAGGTGACAGGAGTTGAACCTGCAAGAAAGCTTTACAAGAGCCTCATGTTGCCAATTACATCACACCTGCATTTTTGGTGGCGGGGGCAGGAGTTGAACCTGCTATTAAGAGGCTTATGAGACCTCCAAGCCTACCCAGGCTACTTCACCCGCGATGTCACCAAATACCCCTGACTGGCATCGAACCAGCACTAACTAGATCCTAAATCTAGCGCCTCTACCGATTGGGCTACAGGGGCAAAACCGATTTGAGATTTGAGGTTTGAGATTTGAGATTGAATAAAACCTCATACCCCTGACAGGCCTCGAACCTGCAAAAAACACTCGTTTTGAGCGAGTGATGTTTTCCAATTACACCACAGGGGTAAAGTCGGGATGGTTGGATTTGAACCAACGACTCCATGCTCCCAAAGCATGGCTTCTGGCCGCTGAATTACATCCCGTTCATGCTCCGGGTGAGACTCGAACTCACAATCAAAATCAAACAGATTTTAAGTCTGCCGCGTCTGCCAATTCCGCCACAGGAGCAAGTAGAAACGTAGTGGAAAATTTGGTACTCCTGGTAAGATTTGAACTCACACAACACAATTTTTGAAATTGCGGCCTCTGCCAATTGGGCTACAGGAGTGTAATTGCTCTGCTTTGGTAATAGCAGAACTGGGAAGGCAGGGATCGAACCTGCATTTTTCCGCTTTCAAAGAGCGGTGCCATACCGATTAGGCGACTTCCCAATAATTGGGTGCCGGGGTAGGCTTTGAACCTACAGAAACTCCTATTTCAGAGATAGGCGACTTTACCAATTTGTCTACCCGGCAATTTAAAAAATGGCTGCCCCAGTAGGACTCGAACCTACAACCTAGCGGTTAACAACCGCTTGCTCTACCATTGAGCTATAAGGCAACGCAATCCCCCAAGTCAGTATCGAACTGACGCCCTCTTGTTCTTCAGACAAGCGCTCTACCAACTGAGCTATCGGGGGAAAACGGAGAAGGAGGGATTTGAACCCTCGACGGCTGTTAAACCGCTCTTTCTTAGCAGGAAAGCGCCTTAAGCCACTCGGCCACCTCTCCACACCGAGAACGGAGGGATTTGAACCCTCAATCTTCAGTTTTATTAACTGAGATGTTATCCGGCTACACCACGTTCTCAAGATTGCAACTGCATATTAAATACAGTTACAAATGGGTCGGGCTGGAATTGAACCAGCAACGCTTTAAGCTACTGTTTTACAGACAGCTACCCACGCCAATAGGAGGGCCGACCCAAGATAGAAATTTTGGTAGGTCGTCGAGGAATTGAACCTCGATCCATCCGCTTAAAAGGCGGCTGCAAAACCATTCTGCCAACGACCCACGAGAAGTGCTGACGGGAGTTGAACCCGCAATCACTTGGGTGAAAACCAAGCGGCTTAAACCATTTGCCTACAGCACTATAAATTGGCACAGGAACTGAGATTTGAACTCAGAATGCTGGTTTTGGAGACCAGAGTGTTGCCAGTTACACCATCCCTGCTTTTGGTGGCAGCGGCGGGATTTGCACCCGCATTGACCAAGGTATGAACTTGGCGCTTTACGATTAAGCTACGCTGCAATGTCACTTTCGCTTCGTTCCTTTTCAAAGTTCAAAAATTCAATCAAAAGACTGTTAGTTTAATCTTTTAATTTCTAATTTTTAATTTCTGATTGGGAACAGAGGTTAGGGCGGGATTTGAACCCGCGCAATTCGGTTTTGCAGACCGACGCCTTCAACCACTCGGCCACCTAACCTGGGAGTCCCGACGAGGTTTGCACTCGCAATCTTCACGCCAGAGGGGGAGACGGCTTGACTTTTGCCTACGGGACTTTGACCCCCGCCGAAAAACGGATACTTGCTTTCCCACAGGATGTGTGGATTTTAGACCCTAGTTCCAATTCCCAGATTCTTCTCCTGTAGAGTAAATCTAAAATCTAAAATCTAAAATCTAAAATCGACAAAACGGATACTTGCTTTCCGACAGGAGGTGTGGATTTTAGACCCTAGTTCCAGTTCCCAGATTCTTCTCCTGTGGAGTAAATCTAAAATCTAAAATCTAAAATCTAAAATCGACTGACGGGAGTAACGAGACTTGAACTCGCAACCTTTCGCTCGACAGGCGACTGCTCTGACCGATTGAGCTATACCCCCGCGAAAATGAACAATATTCTGTCCTTGAATTACTCAAGTTGGGACGGGGTGGCGGTTGATTCCGCGTACTACAACCCGATCGGGCTATTGTTGCCGGAGTCTACACCGCCGATGTCCACAATTATGTGACATGATTAACTTCCTATTCTGTTTTCAAGGTTCATATTGCTCGTGGGGTAAGGCTTTGAAGCTCTTTCCCCTTCGCCATACATTTATACTACATTGCGTAATACAAGACTGTCAAGGGGGTAATACAACTTTTTTTTAAATTGGGTTTTTCAATGGGGTGTCGATCGCTCCAACCAACCCTATGAATCCCCCAAAATCCTTATAAATCAAGAGATTTGGTGGCTAAACAGATGTTGTGGCTAAGGTAAATCTGATGCTGAAACTGTACTACACTCCAATGTCTCTGAATTCTCGCCGTCGCGCGAGGTGGCACTTCTGGAAAATGCGATAATCAGCTTTTAGATATCAAATACTACAAATCAAACGTTGTCTGAATTGCCCTTAACTCCCGTGTCCGCAACCACAGAACCAGATCGCCCAAACCTCCCTCACTGGCTACACTCGTTGGATACCTGTCCAAGTACCAACAGTTGGGCGATCGGCCGCGCGGCCCAACTCCACCACGGAGATGCAGTATTTACTAGGCGACAAACCAGCGGGCGCGGCCAACACGGGCGCACCTGGCACGCCCCAAGCGGTGTCTTGACTGTTAGTTTTGTACTCGACAACCTCAACCCCACTCTGTTGCCGGGGATCAGTTTAGCAGCGGGTTTAGCTGTGATTTACGCGATCGAAGATTTGGTTCCCGACTGTCGCGATATGCTGCGCCTGAAATGGCCAAACGATGTCTGGATCGATCGCCACAAATTAGCCGGAATTCTCTGCGAAGCTACTTCCGGCAATGCTTTGGGCAAAACTCGCGCCGTTGTGGGAATTGGACTCAACCGCTGCGTAGATTTCGCGGCTGCGGGATTGGATGAAAGTGCGATCGGCAATGCGATAAGCTTGCATTCTATTGCTAGTACAGTACCGGATGAACTGTGTTTGGTCGATCGACTGCGGCACTATTTACTCGAACTAGCCGATATGTTTTCTACCACAGACAAGCCAGCCTCCAAGTCCGGTTTAGCGCTACTTTTGCCGGAATTGCGCCGCCGCGATGCGTTGATTGGCTGCCCGGTGGCGATCGAACTTTCCTCGGAAACCATCTGCGGAGAAGCCGCCGGCATAGATGGATGCGGCCGCTTGTTAGTATGCTTGGCGGGCGATCGAATACAAGCCTTTACCTGCGGGCGAGTTCGATTAATTTAAGAGTCATTAGTCAGTAGTCATTAGTCAGTAGTCATTAGTCATTAGTCATTAGTCATTAGTCATTAGTCATATCCTGTCGATTACCCGCAATCAGGTAGGGGCGGGTTCACCAACAATACCTGCCAATAATTGACCATCTCAAAAACCCGCCCCGACCGGGATATTATGGTTAATCGATCGGACATGATATTAGTCATTAGTCATTAGTCATTAGGGAAAATGCCCAATTAACAATTCCCAATTAACAATTCCCAATTCCCAATTCCCAATTCCCAATTTTAATTGATCACCTCAAATACTACCAATCTGCTCAGCCACAGCGGTTGATTAGCCTCCACACCTTCGGGACGACCCTTAGTAGAAGCAACTTCTATTCTGTTGCCATTTATCCCTTGTCTAACCAAAATATTTTTCACATTTGTCGCCCTTTCCAGTGCCAACTTTTGAGTTTCTACCGGAGTGCTTTTAAAATCGCTGTAGCCAACTACCCTTAAATTCTTCGTGCGATTTTTATCCATATATTCCTTGACTTTGCTCAGCTTTTGTGCTACATCTTTCGCCTCCAAACTTGCCGAGCCTGCACCGAAATACACGCGAACTGGCATTATTATCTTTGGCGGCGGTGGAGTTCCTATTATCACTGTATTTGTTACAGACTTCACCCCCGGAATTTTCTCAAAAGCTTGAGTTATTTTCTGAGCATCTGGCACTTGGCTCACGCTGCCTGCAACGGCGACTTTTCCCTCTGCATAGCGAGCTGAGATATCAATGCTTTCTACTTTATTCAAAAGAGCTGCTGTCCGCTTGACATCGGCTTCTACTAAAACTGGATCGGGAGGTACTTCAACGGCTATAATTTTATTTTCAATTCTTGATTGTGGAGCCGCTTGCTGAGCGATTTTTTCCGCTTTCGATCGCAGATTTTGATTCGGCACTCGTCCCGAAATCTCCAATACTTTATCTTTAACATCTGCCACGAGGCGATAAACTGATAAATCGGGAGCAGATTGTAATGCTAAATTCGTATCTGCTTCTAAGCTCGCTGCAACTCCGCTGCGGTATTGATGAATTCCCCAAGGTACGCCAATTAAACCTAACGCTGCCAAACCGATCATGGGTACAATGGGTAGTTTAGGAGATTTAACTTTTACCTCTGTATCGATTAATTTTTGCAATTTCGAGTTTACTTCGGGTGGCACAGTTGCTGGATCGCCGTTAAATGACTGAATTTGAGCTCCGTATTCTAGAACAATATTGTTGAATATCGATCGCATTTTATACTTAAACCACTGGCGGGTTTCTCCTTGCATCACTACTGCTAGATAACACGAACCCGCTACTTCCAATACGATGGTAGATGTGCCGTATTCTATGGCATCAATTTCTGCAATATTTCCCGACTGAGATATGCAATCGTTGACAAAAGCCCGAATAGCAGTCAGCATCCCCGCTACCATGTCTGATTCTAGCTGTTCGCGTTCAGAGTGCTGCACTGCTGAAATTACTAATCCCGATTTTGCTTGAATTAAAAAAACAGCTTTAACACTCAGTGGTGTTGTTTCTTTCATCAGCAATTCTGCTTCAGAAATGCCCTGCAATTTGGATTTAATTTTGCGACTAATTCTCTCTGGACTTAAAGATGATTCGAGTTTTTCATTAATTTCCCGCATCATCTCGGCGATGTATTTCAAAATCGTGCTACCGATAATCGGATAAAGTGCATCCGACATTGCTTCTCGCTTGAGATGAATTTGCTGTTTGATAGCGGCGGCCATTTCCGGCGCGATCGCCATTGCAATTTCATCGGGCGATTCACTCATTCTGTGGCTGATTCCCACAGTCAGAGCCGGCGATATGGCTACTCCCATAGATTGTCTATTTTCTCGGGTTTTCGTATTAATTATTTCATCAATTATCGGACTTATGGTTTCGACAAATGATTTTCTCGACTCATTAATTGTTTGGAGCATCATTTCGGGAAACATGATTTTAATTCGGGCGATTAATTCTTCCCGATCGCCTCCCCATTCCGCATCAGTAATTTTGCGATCGAGTTCCCCTACTTTATCGTTGAGTCTGTAATTATAACTTACAACTTCATCTAACAATGGTAAAATAGATTCGATGACAGACTTTTGCAGTTGGGCGTGATGGCTAACCATCAGCTCGTCAATCAATGGTTTCAGTAAATCGGTAAACAAGTCTGTCGATTCATAAATCCGGTGTTCGATCGCCACAATCTGTTGTTCGATCTTCGCGAGTCTTTGATCGATCCTTTTATTCTGAATGATTGCATCGACAGCGGGGGCGATCGCAGATTCTATCTCTAGCTGGGCTTCCCCGATGTTTCGAGACAGCATTTCTACAATCACTGGCATTATTCTTGCCATCAACCCTTCTATCTCGGCTAAAACTTGCTGCTGAACTTCGAGAATCTTAGTTTCATTATTTAATATTTGTGCTGCAATACCGCTGTTTTGAATAGCCGTATTGACACCAGGCGCGATCGCCTCTCTCACCTCTAACTTTGTCTCCTCGATTTTCCGGTTCAGCGACTCAATCATTAACGGCATTAACCTTGCCATTATATCTTCCGGCTGCGTTTTTTGCTGTCGCTGAAGATTATTGAGTCTACTTTCTACGTCGCTCAATTTTCCTTGAACTTCTCTTTGAAGAATTGCTGATTCTATCAAAGGTTGGATCGTCGCTGCTACTTGTAGTTTTGATTCATCGATTTTCTGATTCAGCAAATCAGTTATTGCCGGCATTAGCATCGCCCTTATCTCTTCTGGCTTTTGAGTCGGCGAATGTTGCGTAGCCAGTCGGCTCTCGATGAGGCTCAATACTTTTTCTTCTATTTCTACCCAAGCTATTCTTACCTGTACTGAGGGGGCAACAGCTTCTACAACCTCTAACTTTAATTCACTAATTTTGCGGTTCAGCAAATCGCTAACTACTGGTACTAGCTGCTTGATTAAATCTTCCGGTTGCTGCTGGTAACGCTGCTGAATATTTGCAACTCTATCTTCAATTCTTACTACCTGTTCTTCAAGTCCGTTTTGATTGTGAATTACTTGATTGACTCTCGGTGCGATCGCCGAAGCTACCTCTAACTTAGACTCCTCTACCTTACGGTTTAGCAGATCGCCCACCACCGGCATCAGCCGTTGGATTAAGTGTTCTGTATTCGGCAGTGGCTGCTGGTTCAAGTTCGCAATTTGATTTTCCCAATCTGCTAATTTTGCCTCCAACTCTATCCGATTAATTTTATTATTGCTCGCGAGGTCGATCGCCTTTTTTAATTCAGACTTCAATTCGTCTAATTCTTCTCTCACTAACTCAGGAATTAACGGTTTCAGTAAAACCATCAATTCTTCTGGTTGAGACATCAGATTCTCAAAATTTTCTAACCTTTGTTCCACGCTCAAAACATTACTATAAAATTCCGGTAAATCCCTTTCAAACAGCAGTTGTTGCAACTGTTTAAACTGCTCTACTGCTTGTTCTAATTCTTCCTCCGAGGGGCGATTATTTTTGGCGACATTCCCGGCTATAGATAAATCGGGTTCCTCATTATTGTTTTCTCGTCTTTGAGAGGGGATCTCTTCATCGTTAGTTAATACTTCCGGTACAATACTCGGTGATTCGATCAGGAAAGACAATTGTTTGCGCCGATTTTCCTCATCCTCTAATCGCTGAACTGACTTTTCCGAAAGCGGTAATTTCAGCTCGCTTGGCTCTTTTTTGGATTTCTTTAATAACTGAAATTCAGTCAGTATGGTTAGCAATTCCTGAAGTTGCTCTCCAGCTTTAGAACTTGCCAGAGTTGCATCAGAAACCTCTTTTTCTGACTGATATATTTTGCCTGAATTATCATTAGATGCTGCCATACTGCGCTACCAATAGTTGATTTTAATCTACCGAAGGAAATTACCAGCTTGCTTGCCGCCTCACCCCAGCGAAAATCAATAGGAATGACACAATTGTTCCAAGCGTCAGGCGTACTAAAGCTATCGCCTTATTTTAACTGCTGTTCTGCGACTAGCCAACTGAGCCGCCAACTGCAATGCTGCCTTCATGCTGGAGGCATCTGCAATCCCTTGACCTACAATATCAAAAGCTGTGCCGTGATCGGGAGATGTGCGGACAAAAGGCAAGCCAATTGTAGTGTTGACTGCTTTATCGAAAGCCATCAATTTTACTGGAATCAACCCCTGGTCGTGGTACATTGCCAAGTAACCGTCGTGAGCTTCCTTGGCTAAACCGTACCAAACTTTAGCCGGTTTTACCCACAGGGTATCGGGGGGGACTGGCCCGTCTAACTGCACTTGAGGAAAGCGATCGCGCTGCGTTTCCAACCAAGGTATCATCCAGTCTTGCTCTTCATTTCCCAGTTTGCCATTTTCGCCGCTGTGAGGATTTAAGCCAGAAATCGCAATTTTCGGTCTTTCCAGCCCAAAATCTTCCCGCAAACAGTCTATCAGTAATTCTAGTTTTTCACTCAGTAATTCTGGAGTCAAAGCATCGGGGACTTGACGCAGGGAAATATGTGTGGTAGCCAGTAAAGTTACCAGCGTCCAGCCACTGTGGGGAGATGTGGCGGCAAACAGCATTCCGAACCGCTGCGATTTTGCCCTTTCTGCGAGAAGTTCTGTTTGTCCGGGATAATTGTAACCTGCCGCCTGCCAGCAAGTTTTGGAAATCGGGCCTGTGACGATGGCGGAGAATTCGCCGGCGATGGTACGGGCGATCGCACTTTCCATGTAAGCAAAGCTAGCCGCCCCGCTAGCTGCACTACCGACACCGGGGACAATTTCGCCCCACTTGCTGTCTGGTTCAATATCAATAATATTTAATGTTTCGGGATTTGCCGCTTCTGGGGCTGGATTGCTCGATCGCAACTTATCGTAAGTTTGCTGCAAAATTCTCTTAGATCCGAAAACCGTCACCATCAAAGCAGCAGCGGGATCTGCCAATGCCTTGAGAATCACTTCCGGGCCAATTCCCGCCGGATCTCCCAGAGTTACAGCTAGTTTTGATTCCCGATCGAGACTCAAGGCAGTTTTCTCCAACAAAATACAGGAATTTCGGCACTGAAATTTTAGCATTCCTGTACCTGGTTGCCCCAAATTATATTATCTTTATTTAATGCGATCGCCCAATTGGACATATATAATCATGAATCCTGAAATTTTCAATGCAGCCTTTTTGTCCTTTTCCCTAATTTTCGTGGGTATAGGTGGAGGCTTCCTCCTGCTCAAATTGCAAGGCGGCGAAGAATAAGTTTTTTTCAACCAATCCTTCAGAAGCCTTCTACCTTCTGCCTTCTAGAGTCTACTTGCTCCCGAAAGCAAGCCTTCTGGCGAATATCTCAAGCCTAAAATGAGAAAATTTCAGGTTTTTGTTAAGTTTTTATAACAAACTTAACAAAAACCTGATACCATCTTATAGAAAGTTTAAGATTCATAATTAATCCCTAGATGACTTTATTGATTTTAGGTGCCACCGGCACTCTCGGCCGCCAAATAGCCCGCCGCGCCCTAGACGAGGGCTACCAGGTGCGCTGTTTAGTCAGAAGTTACAGAAAAGCTGCATTTTTGAAAGAATGGGGCGCTGAACTCGTACCGGGGAACCTTTGCCAGCCAGACAGTCTGCCTCCGGCCCTAGAAGGCGTCAGTGCTATTATCGATGCAGCAACAGCCAGTGCAGCGGATTCTGTCAGCATCAAAAGAGTAGACTGGGACGGAAAAGTATCGCTGATCCAAGCAGCAGCAGCAGCAGGCATCAAGCGTTACATATTCTTTTCTTTTCTCGACGCCGAGAAATATCCCCAAGTCCCCTTGTTGGAAATTAAGCGCTGTACCGAATTGTTCTTAGCAGAATCCGGTCTAGACTACACAATCTTGAGACCTTGCGGCTTTTTGCAAGGACTGCTGAGCCTGTATGCAATGCCGATTTTGGACAATCAGGCAGTCTGGCTGCCCAACAAGCCATCCGCCCTTGCCTACATGAACACTCAGGACGTTGCTAAATTTGCCGTCCGGGCCCTTTCCGTTCCTGAAACCGAGAAAAAAAGCTTTCCGGTGGTGGGAAATCGTGCTTGGGATGCTGACGAAATCGTGCGGTTGTGCGAACGGCTGTCAGGGAAGGAAGCAAAAATTACGCGCACCCCAGACGTATTGTTGCAGGCTACTCGTAAATTAGCTACCTTCTTTCAGTGGAGTTGGAACGTAGCTGACAGATTGGCTTTTTCAGAAGTTTTGGCCGCCGGAAAACCCTTGAAAGCTCCGATGGATGATGTTTACAGTGTCTTCGGAATCGACCCTAAAGAAACTACTACTTTGGAGTCTTATCTCGAAGAATACTTTAATCTGATTATGAAGAAGCTCAAGGAAATAGAGTACGAGCAGCTTAAGACTAAAAAACGGAGTAAACAAAAAATGCCCTTTACATTTTAAAGTGCCGAAAGCTGGGATTATATACAACGACGTTAAACCTGTGGCTTGTCGCATCGCCGCAGAGTTAGAAGACAAGCTGACTGCCCGCGGCTGGGAGGTTTGCTCGGTTTCTGGTTCGGGAGGAATTCTGGGCTATTCTAGCCCCGATCGCCCCCTGTGCCACACTCAGATCGAACAACTCGTCCCCCCCGGTTTTGACAGCGACATGGAGTTTGCAGTGGTTTTGGGCGGCGACGGTACGGTACTGTCGGCATTTCGCCAAGTCGCTCCGATTGGAGTGCCGCTGTTGACTGTCAATACCGGTCACATGGGCTTTTTAACAGAAACTTACCTGAACTTGCTGCCGCAAGCTTTGGAAAAGGTAATCGCTGGAGAATACGAAATAGAAGAAAGATCAATGCTGGCGGTGCGGCTGTTTCGAGAAAACGACTGCCTCTGGGAAGCTCTTTGTCTCAATGAAATGGTGCTGCACCGGGAACCGCTGACTTGTATGTGTCATTTTGAAGTGGCGATCGGTCAGCACGCCTCTATTGACATTGCCGCAGATGGAGTCATCATCGCGACTCCCACAGGTTCGACAGCTTACGCCCTTTCTGCCGGTGGCCCTGTCATCATTCCCGGAGTGCCGGTGTTGCAGTTGCTGCCTATTTGCCCGCATTCAATGGCTTCGAGGGCTTTGGTGTTTTCCAACACTGAGCCGGTCAAGATTTTGCCGGCGAGTCCAAACCGCCTGGTAATGGTGGTAGACGGGAACGGCGGATGTTATGTTCTGCCCGAAGATTGGGTGCAAGTCGAGCGAGCTCAGTACCCAGCCCGCTTTATTCGGGTGCAATCTTTTGAGTTTTTCCACATTTTGCGGGAAAAATTGGGCTGGGGATTGCCTCACATTGCTAAACCGAGTTCGGTTGAGTTGCCTTGATAGTTGTTGGTAATGAGCGGAGGGCTAAAGTCCCGTCCTTTTAGGGCGGCTTTTTCTTTGTTTTTGGGCAGGATAAAGTTTGATCGGAATCTCCTACGGAATCCTTAATTCTCGATCGAGATTCCGAATCATCTCCAAACTCAGGCAGCGTTTATGATAGATGTATTCTCGTACTTCTGGGAGTTTAAACCATGTCTCTCGCTGAGTTAATACCTTTGGTGAACAATCTGAGCCAGTCAGACAAATTATCACTCTTCAAACTCCTAGCAGTGCAAATCCCAGACGCTGAACTACAAGTCATCTTTTCTGCATCAGAGTATCCAGTTCGATCGCTCTACGATGCAACGGAAGCGGCAAACATTATGATGCAGATGATTCGAGACGATCGAGAGGCATCTACTCATGCCTAGTTCGATCGAGTTTCCCTTTTCTGACGATGAAGCATTACCCACGATTCCCATCACTCTGATTCATGCAGGCTTTTCTGTCTCGGCGAATGCACTGCTAGATACTGGGTCTGCGGTCAATCTATTACCTTATGACATTGGTCTGCAATTGGGTGCAATTTGGGAGGAACAAACTGTCCGCTTGCCATTGGCAGGAAATCTGGCAACGGTTGAGGCGCGGGGTGTATTTGTAGATGTTCAAATTGGGAATCTGGAACCCGTTCGCCTAGCATTTGCTTGGGCACAAGCCTCTCAGGTTCCATTAATTCTCGGGCAAACCAACTTCTTTCGAGAATTTGATGTTTGTTTTGTGCGATCGCGAGGCACGATCGAAATTATTCGCTTCTAATAAGCATCGATGCAGAACTCGGAGTTTTATTTAGCTTAACTCTCGATCGAGATTCCGAACCATCTCCAAAGTGAGGCAGCGTTTGCGAGATAGCGTTAGTACACAGGGACATTTTGGTTTAACATCCCACCCATTACCTATGCCCCATTCCCTAAACCACCGCTGCGATCGAGAAAATCAGTAATCTCCTGTTCATGGGTATGCTCCTACACTTTGAATTTTTTACAACTTCAATCCAACGGCAGCCCGACTTTTATCAATAAGCCGGGAATACAACAAATTGAACAGCACCCTTTAGGAGTTTATATTTTTTCCACAATAAATACAATGTTTTTACGTAAATTCATTAAATCTTTACAATGTATTTGATTACAACTAACTCATGATTATCAACTATACCCTAACCAAGATTTAGCGGGCTAACGTTCCCGCTCACCGGACGCAGATGAACTTTGCATCTCACCGATAACTCGACTTCGTTCCGGTGCAGCGGGATTGTTATGCTGTGCCAACTTCAACTTTCACCAAAGAACTCTAGAATCCTATCCATAAAGTTCTGCTTCCAAACTTCTTGTACTCTCTCAACCAGCCAATCATCTAAACTATTAATTTGGCTACCATATTGGTCAAGTACATCATCTCTGTAGCCATGCCCTTGACCCCACCTATTTTGAGCATAATCCCAAAATTCATTAGAGTAAGTTTGGGGAGCAAGACTATCTTTGATACAGCAGCAAATTTCTTGCCCGATCTCAATAATAAATTTCTCAAAATATTCATCTATTTGTTCGCTTAAAATTTTCATGACGGGTTTAAGCCCTGATTGTTCTGAGGCATATTTCTCAACCAACTCAACAGCACCTATAATCTCTGCCTTTGACTCACGAAACCTGTCCCTAAGTAATGCTTCTGCAACAGTAGAACCATCGAAATAAATATCTATATCTCGCAGATCATAGGTGCCAAACCTATTATTTATTGCACGAAAAACCGTCGCATGATAGCTTTTAAGATGATTCTTATATCTATTCTCAAAATTACTCAAAAACTCTGTCTTTTCATGAGACTCAATAGTTTTTTTTAGATCGTTTATTAATTTTTCCTCTTGGGGGCTTAATCCTCCTCCACTTTTGATGACTTCTTGAAAAATGTGTTCATAATTTTTTGCTTCTTGAAGTAAGGCTCTCTCTCTTCTAGAAATTAAATCATTGATAGCATCTAACAGTTTAATTCTTGCATCAGAAACATCATCCTTTTCATACTGAGGTTTCAGGATATGTTCCTCGTCGTAGAACTGAAGAGCATCATAGAAGAAAATATTCTTTGGCAAGAACTTGATGTTCTCTCTTGCAAAAGCATCATAGATCTGATTTTTTCTAACCTCAATTCCCTCGTTTCTATCCTCTACTTTTCCATCTAAGTTGACGACATCTTCAGGTTCGCCCTTTCGAGACAGAACCAGTAATGCTACTTTTGTATCAATATCTCTCGATTCTCGCGTTAGGTATCTCGTCAGAAGCTCGCTAACATTACTTGGAGCAGCTGGAAATTGTTCCGCAAACAGACAGATTGAATTGTCTTGGTTACGGATGTAATTAGACAGATCTTTTCTATCTCTGGCATCATCATCCATACCTCTTGTGTCAATGATTGATCTGAAGCGAGGATATTTATTAAATTCAATTAGTTTATTACTAACACCCACATAAATTCTCTTGGGCAAAGAGAATTTATCCATTTTTCCAAGATTCAAATTGCTAAAGTTATTACGCAACCACTTTCTCTCATCTTCTACACTTTCAAAATCATGGAGAGATTCTAAACGGGTTTGATTTCTGTGTGATAAATTTGCTCTTTCAAGAACGGACTTTAAAAAGCCATCAAGATTTTTAGATGACTGGGCAAGTTCAGATGCTTTATCTACACGCTTTCCTTCAATCTGAGAGTCTCGAAGATCAGTGATATTTCTAATGGCTCTTAGCAGTTCAGTAGGTGGTGGGCCAGTTACTTCTGAATTTTGATCACGTTCCTTATTCCAGAAGTAGATACAGAGTTCTCGGATAAATTCTTTAACTTCATCATCGCTGTATGGCTCTATCTCAAGGAAACTTCTCTTGGACATTGAGGGTTGTATGACAACTTCACAAATAGTTGTCCTCCCTGATCCCGTAGATAGCAATTCACTAATTTTATTGACAGTCTTCCCGGTTTTACCAACAGTTTTTTCTTCGCGAAACAGATTAAATAGATGACATATAGCTGTAGTTTTACCAACGCCTATTTTTCCAATAAAAACCAAATTATAATCTTGTATTTCGAGCAGTGCTTTAATTCTTACTAGACGCGCCGCAATGCTTTTAAGCGAGTTTATCGAGCAGCGAGTTTTAATAAGAAAATTAACACTCTTCTGACCTTTTATATTTCTCTCTAATATCTCAATCTCAGACTCTATCCGTCCCTTTAGGCTTTGGACAAATTGTATGCTCATATACAAAACTCTTGAAGTGCAAGACTAAACCCCGACTACTCTACTGAGTATAGCCGTATAATACCGCAGATTGACGATGTATGTCAACTCCTTCTTACTCCCCATCAGAATCTCCTTTCCTCGATCGAATTCGCCACACGATTCGACTCAATCACTTAAGCCGTCCTAATTAAAAAAGCTATCTTTATCCCAAACTATTGGGTCGATCGTTGCTTTCATTCCCACATCTCGAACGTGAAGCGAATTAGGGAAAACATCGCTCAAACGATTCGGCAACTTGGGCGACAAGTTTTCATCAAAAAGTAATTTCATGCCGATAAGGTCGCGGTCATAAACCGACGCTCGCGGTCAGCAGCATAAGCAATACAGGCTTTTAAATCTTCCCGTGTCAGATCGGGAAAATCGTCAAGAATTTCTGCTTCGGTCATCTCGGAAGCCAGGTACTCAAGCACTTCATAAACCGTAATTCGCAAGCCGCGTACACAAGGCTTACCACCGCGTTTATTTGCTTCGATCGTGATGTGGTTTCGGTAGTTCATAGTTGGAATTTTTGAGAATCTCCTCGTTTGAGGTTTGGCGAAAAGATTAGATATACTAGCTTGTTACATGGGTGCGCGATCGAATAATTCTATTGCAGTTGCGGTACAATACTGGATATAATCGAGTAATACCGCAGCTCGATAGTGTATGTCAACCCCTTCTTAATTATATTTTAGATTAGAGTCGATCGCACACCCTCGGCGATCGCACAAATCGAGACATTTATCAGAACTTCTTCACGCACGAATAACTGTAACGGTTCGCCCCATTGGTGTCAGATGAATTTCAGTATTCAATCGTTCTTCTAATTCGATCGCATTCTCGCGTCGATCGAATATCACCAACCACCCTTCATCTTGTCCCAATCGAGCCAAATATCCATCTAACTGTTCCAACCCTTTACTCAACGGATCGACTTTCCGAGTTCGCCAAACCTTCAGTTCAATTCCCAATGTTACCTCACCATAACGCAAACATAAATCCATTCTGTCGCGTCCGATCGCATATTCCCTCTCCAACGTTCCCCCACCATTAATTACCCGATGCAGAAATGCCATCAACACTAAATGCGGGGCAATTTCGGGATAAGATGCACTTTTGAGTAACGGTTCGCCATGTTGTAGCCAAAATTCCAGAAAAGTTTTGAGTAACGCTTGCGTGTCTAATTTGCCTTCATGAGTCAACCAACTCGGTGCAATTTGCGGCAGAGAAGCCATTGGCGTTACGGTGAGCACGCGGGGCAAAACTTCCCGATAAATTGGATTGGCGATCGTCAATCCACCCTGAACATCCATCTTACACAAACCTAAATCGATTAAAAACTGAATATCATCATTGGGGATATTGCCCAATTCCAAACCCGCCAACATCGGCTCGATAATGGCTTTGACTCGGTTTTCTCTGAGTCGTTCTGCCAAGCTATCCAAATGCGTATCTTGCCGTTTTATTAAAATTTCTTTGGCTTCTAAAATATGGTATGGTGTAATTTCTATAGATTCATCTGTCACTAATTCTTCTACAATTTCCTTAGCTAAAGCATTCACTAACCAAGGTTGTCCCTGAGTCAGTTCAAAAGCTAACGCTACAGCTTCCGGTGTAAAAACTTGTCCGGTATCTTGGGTATGTTGCGCGTAGAGTTCGGCGACTTCTGAGGCATTAAAATCTCTGAGAGTAATCGATCGCACTTTAATATTAAACGGACTGGATGTATTGAGTCGATCGCTTCCCCCAGCAGCCACTTTGTAATCGCGAACATCCCGCAAACCAATTAAACCCACCGATTGCGGAAACGCTTTCGGGCGATTGGGATAACCATCGCGCAGTTGTCGCAGAATAGAAATCAACGCTTGGTCTTGTAGTGCGTCAATTTCATCGATGAAAATGACCAAAGGACGAGGAGAAGATTGTGCCCACAGGCTGAGTACATGGCCGATTTGCTGTCCCGGTTCCGACGAGGGCCAAGCAGGCGGCTGCAATTCTGGGGGAAGTCGAATCGAAATTGCCCGTCGCCAAGCACCGAGAATGGCATCCTCTGCACCCGCGATGTCTTGACTGAAGGGTGCGCCGACTTCAACTGACAGCATCACGGCGGTGTATTGTCCGCTTTCGGTGAGTTGTTTGGCTAACGCCAGCATAGCGGTGGTTTTCCCCACTTGCCGGGGTGCGTGGATGACGAAATAGTTGCGTTGAGCGATTAACCTTTCTAAGCTGGGTAAGCGTACCGTGGGCGACAGTGCGTAATGAATGTCTTCTTGGCATGGGCCAGCAGTATTGAACCAACGCGGCATAGGTCAACTGGGGCGAATGGGGCTGCTCTCAGTTTACTTTACGGTTGTTGGAATGGCGTTCTAGTTGTTAAGCGGGGGTTTGTACCGACTCTCCGCACCCGATGAAACTCTCTCAGAGCGAAAGTCGTGCTCGATTCTTGATTCAAAAGACCTCTTGCAAAAATAATTAGGACGGGCAAGATGCCCATCCCACAAAATTTATTTTTTCTTGTGGGATGGGCATCTTGCCCGTCCCATCAATAGATGAAAAGGATTTTTTGCAAGAGGTCTAAAGAACCGAAGAAATCCAACTGCCAACTGCCAAAGTTTCACTCTTCCACGCGATAGCCCAATTCCGCCAAACGGGTGCGGGACTGCCGCCACTTCGGCTGCACCTTGACAAATAACTCCAAATATACTTTGCCTTCAATTAACTTTTGAATCTGTTCTCGCGCCGCACTGCCGATCGACTTGAGCATACTGCCGCTTTTACCGATTAAAATGCCTTTTTGGGAATCTCGTTCGACGTGAATTGTCGCCAGAATGCGCGTAATTTTTGCTTCTTCTTGAACTATGTCGATCGCAATTGCTACCGAATGCGGCACTTCTTCCCGCGTCAGCAGCAAAATCTGTTCCCGAATCAATTCGCCCATAATAAAGCGTTCCGGCTGGTCAGTCACCAAATCGGGCGGATAATAATAAGGCCCAACCTCCAAATGTTCGATTAACAATTGTTGCAGCGACTCGACACCCTCGCCCGTGAGAGCGGAAAATTTCACTACAGGCCACTCAGGATTGACAATTTGCTCGTAAGTTCGATCGATCAACACGGAATCCTCCGGTTGTTCGTCCAACTTATTCATCCCCAAAATCACCGGAACTTTGCAATTGCTGAGAATTTCGATAATATATCGATCGCCCCCTCCCGATTCCACCGAACCATCCACCACAAACAGCACCACATCCACCGACTGAATCGCGGTGCGGGCATTCTGCACCAAAACCTTGCCCAATTGGTGATGCGGCTTGTGAATTCCGGGAGTATCTACAAAAATAATTTGTGCTTCCGGTGTCGTTAGGATGCCCCGCAGCCTGTTACGTGTCGTCTGAGACACCGGCGAAGTAATAGCAATTTTCTGCCCCACCAACTGATTCATCAGCGTTGATTTTCCGACATTCGGGCGTCCGATAATACCCACAAAGCCCGATTTGTAACCCGCCGGAGCCGCGGGAACACCCATAATGTCCGATACGTCGATAAATTTACTATCTTCCACTAAAATCACCTATTTTCAAGCCCCTTCTCTGTCTATTGTCGCCTGAAAATACTCAAACGCCCATCGATGCACTGTAGCATCTTTCTCGCCCTGGTATAGCGCGCCACACTCAAAGCTCGATCGAGCCGCTTTCCCAGTGTTAAAACAGGATACGCGATCGGCAAAACTTGATATCTGAGACAAAATTTGATAAAGTTCCAATGACATCGCTCAAAAATGAATCATTCTGGTAAAACCGACTCCCCAATGCTGTAACAACTTCAGATGTGTAAATATCTAACTCAACTGAAACTTTTCTACAGCTTGTCAGGCCAACCAGTTTTAACATTTTTGAGAATGTTTGGTAATAAATTAGGTAAGTTGAACTCAAACTCAAAAGCTCAATAACATCAGGCGCTTTCTCTATAAAAGCTAGTGTCTTTTGAGCATACCTAAATTAGTGCTAATCGTCATAAAGTTGAGGAGATGAATCGAATGAAATCGAAATTATTTTGGAGTGCCTGCACCGTTTTGGTAGCAAGCTTGCCTGTTCCCGCATTGGCTCAAACAAGTCCTCCCACCAGCCCTCAAGCAGGTATTGACTACAAGGGTGGCTCGAAGAATTACCAGTTGGTACCGGGCCGAATCCAGGACAGAACCTTGCCCAGAGCATTTGACTTTCCAATTATTACCAATGTTGGTACTGACACTAGCATTACCTCGGATTTCCTAATTACCGATCAGTTTCGCGCCCCAGCGGGTCGTACAGAATACACCGGAGCTCTCACCTCCTGGGCAACATCAATCAGAGAATGTCTGGCAAAACAACCGCTGTTGATTCGAGCCAGCACTAAGAACCCGATTCAGATTAATGGTAAAGTAGGCACGATTGTCAGAAACGCAAATAACCGTGCAGTTTGCAAATAAGCCAGCAATATCACAGGGGCTAAATTGACCGTAATTGCTGTAAGGGCGGGTTCACCAATATCTCCCATGCAAGCATCGATACAGTAAACCCGTCACCGCAGCGATATTGGGGTCAATCGAGGTCAGTTGATATAACTTCCGCTATCTTAAAGATAAAAACTAGAGAGTGTTTTTGAACAAAAAGAGCAATAGAAAACCTATTGCTCTTTTTGTTGGCGAAATTTCAATTAATATCTATTAGGACTTATACAGCGGATTCCAGGTTTATAAAGTACACCCCAGAAACCGGGTTTCTTCTGGATTTCTCGCCAGAAACCGGTTTTATTCAAGAAACCCGGTTTCTCTGTACTTCACTTACCTGGAAAGTGCTGTATGATATCGGCTGAAACGACATCATATAAGACGTTTGTAGTGAGGAATGCAAGTCCTTATCAAAGTTTAAGGACTTGCATTCCTCACTGCAAACGAGATAATTACGCAGAAACCAGCTTGTTTCCAAAAAATCCCGTGGAACGCGAGGGATATGGATTTTAACACCTGGTTTATGAAAGTTTGTCTGCGTAATTCACGATTTAGGAGCGCAAAATTCATGTGTACTCAGTAAAATTTCGCCATAATCAGGAATCCAAGCTAGCCACTGTTCTTCCGAAGATTCACACAACAGCCACGCTTCGTCAAAGCTGAATGCCGTTGGCGGGTTGAACAATTTAACCCACATAGAAGGAGTCAATTTTGGTGCAGGTACGGCGCAGCCAAATTTTTCCCAGTCGCGGACATTGGCGAAGCTTCCGGGCGTTGGTTGGGATTGCCAAGTACGAATATCTGTTTGCAGTTTCATCACAACTCCTTTTGGGCTAAGACTCTGAACCAGGTCGGGGTTGCAACAACCCAGAGCGACGGCGCAGATAAACTTTGATTATGTAGTCTATGTTACGGAATTATCTAGGCGAATGTGTAAGGTTGTAGCAAAAATTTACAATCGAGAGGAAAAAACGGGCTCAAAGCTGAAAAGGTCGATCGGCTATTGTTGCGCTCGGCAACGATCGCCTACCATAGCAAACAACATCTGATTTATTCCAAAAATTCCCACATGAACCAAACTGCAAAATCCCACTGGAAAACTCTAGACCGCTTTGTAGAGATCAACTCTCATTGGGTAAAACTAATCGCCGAACATCTCGAAACAACCGAAGGAAAAACAGTAGAATATTGGCGAGTAGAAAGAGCAGATTCAGTTGTAATCTTGACAATTCAAGCTGACCAATTGCTGTTTCCCACACCGATGTATCGCCCCGGCGTGGCAGAATCAACCCTGGATTTTCCCGGCGGTCGCGTACCAGCCGAAGCCACGCCAGCCGCGCAAGTTCCAGCTATACTCAAGAAAGAACTAGGTGTGACAGAAAGTGCGATCGCCCGCCTCGAACCGATTAACAATATCGGCTGGGCAGTAAACAGTTCCTTCTCCAATCAAAAACTCTACGGTTTTGTTGCAGAATTGCACCCGACAGCAACAGTAAACCCCGAATTTATCGGTGCTGAATATCCTGTCACCCCAGACGGAATTCGCGACTTGCTCAAAAAATTAACTTGCCTCCAATGTCGAGCCTTACTGCTAGAATGGCAAAATCAAGTCGATTTTAGATTTTAGATTTTAGATTTTAGATTTTAGATTAGGAATTGTTTTCCGAGGAGCGCCGATTTTACAGCCTCTTCGGTGGTTCATAAAGTACAGTATAAAGCTATATTGTGTGGTGTTAATCTGTTTGGTGCGTCGCGGCGAAATATTGGTCGATAAAACTTACAGATTGACGGGTGGCGACGCACCAAACAGCAGGCGATCGCTCTTCTTGTGTGTACCACATCTACATGGAATATGCTGTAACTTGCTGAAAACCCAAATCACCGGAACTAATCATGCCTCTCAATAATGAAGTTGCTGTCGAATGCCTCGACGTGACATATCGCCTCAACCGCAGGCATTTAGTAGACAAACTTAATTTCAAAGTGCTACAAGGAGAAGTTTTAGTATTGCTGGGACGCAGCGGTAGTGGCAAAACTACTACCATGAAATTGATTAACAATTTACTAACGCCAAGCAGCGGCGAAGTTCTTGTCATGGGAAAACCGACAACTCAGTGGAACCCAATTCAACTGCGCCGAAAAATTGGTTATGTGATTCAAGAAATCGGTTTGTTTCCCCATTTTACCGTGGAGCAAAACGTCGGTTTAGTGCCAAAATTAGAAGGTTGGGAGGGCGATCGTATTCAATCTCGCGTCCGACAACTGTTAGAATTAGTCAACCTCAACCCCCAGCACTTCGCCAAACGCTATCCCCATCAGTTATCCGGCGGACAGCGGCAGCGGGTAGGCGTCGCTAGAGCACTGGCGGCTGACCCTCCGATATTGTTAATGGACGAACCATTTGGTGCTTTAGACCCGATTACTCGTCTGGAATTACAGCGGGAATTCGGTCAATTGCAGCAGCAACTTGGCAAAACTGTGATTTTTGTGACTCACGGCATTCAAGAAGCTTTTTTGTTAGCTTCTAGAATTGGTTTGATGCAAGATGGACGGTTGGTTGAATTGGCAACACCTGATGATTTTCTCAAATCTCAGCATCCAGAAGCGGGGGCATTTCTTGAATGTTTGCAATTACCCATGATGGGGTAATAATATAATGTGCGATCGCATCCTTCGTTTATGAGTATGGGCGGGGCGGGTTTTTGAAGCTGATGGTTGGGAATTAAAGATATTGGTGAACCCGCCCCTACGATATTTTTAATTATACCACAATTGCCAATTACCAAATGATAGAATTTTTAAATCGGTATGGTGCGGAGATTGTTCAGCGCGCGCTCGAACACTTATATTTAGTAACTGTTGCAATTTTTATCGCTATTATTGTGGGGATGCCCCTGGGAATTTTAGCTACAAGAAAACCTAAATTGAAAAAGCCAATTTTGGGATTTGCTAATATTATGCAAACAATTCCCAGTTTAGCTTTGTTTGGCTTGCTAATCCCGGTGCCGGTAGTGGGTGGAATAGGCGATCGCACGGCAATTATCGCCCTCACTCTGTATTCTTTACTGCCTATTATCCGCAATACTTATACTGGGATTGTCGGCGTCGATCCAGCGATTACGGAAGCCGGAAGAGGCATGGGGATGACTGATATGCAACTGTTATGGCAAGTGGAAATTCCCCTGGCGCTGGGCGTGATTCTGGCGGGCGTGCGAGTTGCTGCGGTAATTGCGATCGGACTTGCTACAATCGCCGCTGCAATTGGCGCGGGTGGCTTGGGGGTGTTTATTTTCCGTGGCGTTGCTACCGTCAACAATCAGTTACTTTTGGCTGGGGCAATTCCGGCGGCTTTAATGGCCTTAGCTGCGGATTTTGGGCTGGGTTGGGTAGAAGCGCGCCTCTCGAAAAGTACATTAAAAACTCTTAATGAGGACTAAAATCCTGGCTACCTTCCGTCAGCGTTGTCACTCTCTGCGAACCCGAAGCATTCGCAGGATTTGCTATCAGATTGCGGATTTCATTTGACCGTTCAATGTACTCGCGATCGCTCAAAACAGCTTGGCTTCCCTCCAGCGAAATAGCATCTGCCAAATCGATCCAAGAACGGCAACCGCCGTATTCAGGAATGTAGGGAATTTCGCGGATTTCTGCAAGGCGATAAGCCCGCAGTAATAAAATATAAATTGGCTGAGCTTGTTTCCATTTCAGGCGATCGCTGACAAAATTTTCATTCCAAATATGGTAAGGAAATAGCGCAGTAATTGCCGGTTCCCAAGCCACCAAAAAAACATCAGTAATCTCCGCCCAACTGCCAATTCTAATAACTTCTGGATGCCAACCAGATTCGACAGTCTTGACTTGATGTGCAAACTCCGGTTTTAATAAATCCGGCTGTTGGTGTTCAAAAGTTGGATACAGCAAAACCTGTTTGTCAGTGACATTGAACTGTCCTGCTTGCTCGCGAATTCCCCCCTTCCGCAACAGCACAATCGTTTGACCTTGTTCCAAAGCATTAACTGCTACATTCCATTCTTTCAGCGCCCTAGTAGTTGATTTCATGGGAATTTAGTTGGGTTTTAACAATAGTAACAAAAATCGGTACTTTCAAGCAAGTACAGCCACTTTTTCCTCTTAAAATTGGCGTAGTCCTGAGTATGCAGGACTATATTATTGTGATAAAGAGAATAATTAGTTGGATCACATCGTGGGCCAACTGCTGTTTTCTTTATTACTCTAACCGATAAAATAATCGTCTCTTCTGTGTCCAAGCTATCCTCTACTATCACACGGGGTATATTCAGCAACTTTGTCGTTAATTTTTTCAGGATTTTACTTAAAACTTAAGAAAATTTAAAGATTCTCGCATCTTAAGTGCCGAACAAGCATATTTATATTTGTTAAAACTTAAATATTCTTCAAAAAGCTTAGATTATACTTATTTATATACTTATTTAGAGTGCAGAGAAAATAGTTTTTTAATTCTGTTCTGTCATAAATATCAGTACACCTACTGAAATACCGCCTGCTATTCAATTTATTATTATTAGTGAAATTACGCACATGAGCATTACTATTTTCGGTTACAACCTAAGCGAAGCTATTTACGAAAGTGTCAATACGATTATTTATCGCGGCACAAAAGACAGTGATAAAACCTCAGCAATTATCAAAACCTTCAAAGCTGAGCATCCGACAATCGAAGAAATTTCCCGCTTAAGACACGAACATAAAATACTTCGACATTTAGACAGTCAAGGAATAGTCAAACCCATAGCTTTAGAAAACTATCATAACGGCTTAGCGCTGATAGTAGAAAATTTTAGCGGTCAATCCTTGAAAGATTATCTTAACAATCAACCCTTGGCTATAAACGCATTTCTCAAAATCGGCATTCAGTTAGCAAACACTCTGGGAGAGATCCATCATAGTAATGTAATCCATAAAGACATTAAGCCCCAAAATATCCTAATTAACCCAGATACAAACGAATTAAAAATCATTGATTTTAGCATTGCTTCTCTCTTAGAGCGAGAAAATCAAACCGTCACCACTCCCAACTTATTAGAAGGAACTCTCGCTTATATGTCGCCGGAACAAACCGGCAGAATGAACCGCTCAGTGGACTACCGCACCGACTTTTACTCCCTCGGTATTACATTTTATGAAATGCTGACGGGTAAGCTACCTTTTTCCGCAAAAGACCCCCTGGAATTCGTTCATTGCCATATAGCTAAAGCACCAATACCACCTAAAAAGCTGAATCCAGAAATCCCGGATACAGTTTCGGAAATTGTAATGAAATTATTATCTAAAACCGCTGAAGATAGATATCAAAGTGCTTTCGGACTAAAAGCTGACTTGGAAAACTGCCAGCAGATGCTTTCGGCTGGAGAGATTTTCCCCTTTATTATAGGTCAACTAGATTCCTACAGCCAATTTATGATTCCGCAAAAACTCTATGGACGGGAAAGAGAAGTTGCTAGTTTGCTAGAAGCCTTCGCTCGCGTCAGTGGTGGGACAACTGGAATGATGCTAGTTTCCGGTTATTCAGGTATCGGCAAATCTTCCTTAGTTAACGAAGTTGATAAACCTATAGTCGGAGCACGAGGGTATTTTCTTTCGGGTAAATTTGACCAATTTAAGCGGAATATTCCTTATGCTGCTTTAATTCAAGCATTTCAAGGATTGATGCGGCAACTGCTCACTGAAAATTCTGCTCAAATAGCAATTTGGAAAGCTAAAATTCTCGAAGCACTTGGTGCCAATGGGCAAATTATTATTGAGGTTATTCCCGAAGTAGAAAAGATTATTGAGCCACAGCCTGCGGTTCCGACTTTGGGGCCCACTGAATCTCAAAACCGATTTAATCGAGTGTTTCAAAAATTTATACAGGTGTTTAGTAAACCTGAACACCCCCTAGTGATATTTTTGGATGACTTGCAGTGGGCAGATTCGGCTTCCCTCAAGCTTATCCAACTAATTATGACCGATCCAGATAGTAAATATCTGCTATTAATTGGGGCTTATCGAGATAATGAAGTCAGTGCCACTCATCCCTTAATTTATACCTTAGAGCAAATTCACAATACTAGGGCAACAGTAAATAATATTATCCTCCAATCTTTGGAGCTATCTCATGTTAACCAATTAGTGAGCGAAACTCTTCGCAGTCACATTTCCGAAGTTTTACCCCTGGCTGAGTTAGTTTTTAAGAAAACCCAGGGAAATCCCTTCTTCTTAACTCAACTGCTCAAATCCCTTTATCAAGACCAACTTCTATCCTTTGATTTCAATCGAGTTTGTTGGCAGTGGGATATCCAACTGCTTCAAGGCATTGATATCAGCGATAATGTCGTCGAATTGATGGTCAGCCAAATTCAAAAGCTATCGTCACCGACGCAGAATGTCTTAAAATTAGCTGCCTGTATAGGAGATAAATTTAGTTTAGACGTTTTGGCAATTGCTAATAAAAAATCTCAGTCAGAGACCGCAAGGGATTTATGGGAAGCGCTACAAGCTGGTTTCGTTCTGCCACTAAATAATTCCTACAAAATCCCCCTGCTATTTGACTCGGAAATATCTACCGAAAACTCAACGGAGCCGTTTAATGTCACCTACAAGTTTTTGCATGACCGAGTGCAACAGGCGTCTTATTCTCTGATACCCGACGATCAGAAAAAAGAAACTCACCGAAAAATTGGTCAACTACTGCTGAATTCCACAAGCCCTGAAGAACGAAAAGAAAATATCTTTGCACTGGTTAACCAACTAAATTATGGAACGGATTTAATCACTTTAGAGTTGGAAAGATATGAGTTGGCAGAACTTAATCTGATCGCTGGACGGAAAGCCAAAGCTGCCACAGCTTATGAGTCGGCTGTCAAATATTTGAATGTGGGTTTAGGACTACTCGTAGATGATAGCTGGGAGAGTCAATATGAGCTGACGTTTAACCTCCATCTGGAAGCAGCAGAAACTGAATATATAAACACTAATTATGAGCGATCGCAACAGTTGTCTGAGACGAGCCAGAAACAAGCGAAAACCCTTCTGGAAAAAGGCAAGGTCTATGAACTTAGAATTCAATTAGAGATGTCTCAAAATCGGAGAATATCAGCTATAGATAATGGACTCGCAGTTCTGGAAATGTTCGGGATTAGCCTAGAGCCAGAACCACCTCAAGAACTGATAGTTGATGATTTAGCTAACTTGCCGACAATGACAGCTCCCGATAAACTCGCAGCTATGCGAATATTAAATCTTATTATAACACCAGCTTTTATTGTAAATCCTGCGATGTTTCCGCGAATTCTTTATACAAAAATAGCCTTGTCTATTAAGTATGGGAATTCGCCTGAATCTGCTTTTGCTTATGTTTGGTATGGAGTGTTACTCTGTGGAGGATTAGGAGACATAGATTCTGGATATAGATTTGGCAAGTTAGCTATTGATTTACTAGAAAAATTCAACGCAGTTACCCTTAAATCCCAAATAATTTGTATATTTAATTGTCTGGCAAGGTTTTGGAAAGATCCGCTTAAGGCAACCCTAGAATCTTTGGTTGAGGCCATTCAAAGTGGTATAGAAACTGGAGATATAGAATATGCTTGTCACAGTATAGCAAATTATTGCAATCACTTACTTTTTAGCGGGGGAGAACTACAAAAACTTGAGCAAGAACAGGCAAAATATGTTGCTATGACCATTCAGCTCAAACAAGAATATGATACTTTATTTGTGAAAGTTCACCAGCAAATAGTTGACAATTTACTGGACAAAAACTCAGACAAATACCATTTACTAGGTGCAAGCTTTAATGAAGAAGAACTACTGCCAGGAATTATAGCTTCTAATAATGGGACTTTGCTCTATGCCTATTATGCCGGCAAAATGATGCTATCTTATTTATTTAAAGAGTTTAATCAAACAGTGAGGATTGCTCATTTAGCATTAAAATACGCCAGCATGGGTGCAGGATTAATCCACATGAGTATCGACAACTTCTACCATTCTCTTTCCCTCCTAGCACTGTATCCAAAAGCCTCGCCCAAAAAGAAAGAAAAATATCTAAGTGTAGTAGCAGCTAACCAAGAAAAAATGAAGACTTGGGCGTTCCATGCGCCGTGCAATTTTCAGCACAAGTATGAGTTAGTAGAAGCAGAAAAAGCGCGGATTTTGGGACAACCTTTAGAAGCGAGCGATTATTACGATCGCGCCATAGGAGGAGCCAAAGAACAGGGATACATCCAAGAAGAAGCATTAGCCAACGAATTAGCAGGAGACTTTTATTTTTCCCGTTCTAAAGATAAAATTGCTCGGATTTATTTAACCGATGCTCGCTACGGATATATTCGCTGGGGAGCTAAAGCTATAGTCAAAGATTTGGAAGCGAGGTATCCTCAAATATTTTCCCGGATAGCGAAGCCCGAAAGTCAAGGTAGCCCGGTCACTATGATCACTACCTCGACGAGTGGAGGAAGTGCAGGATCTCTAGATTTAGCTACTGTGATCAAAGCATCCCAAGCTCTTTCTGGTGAAATTGTACTGAGTAAGCTGTTGGCGAAATTGATGAAAATTGCGATCGAGAATGCGGGCGCTCAAAGTGGCCTTTTCATTTTAGAAAAAGCTGGAAATCTACTATACTAATTGAAGCCTATGGAACCGTAGATAGCGATGTAGAAGTGCTGCAAACAATCCCAGTAGAAAATAGTCAGCAACTACCCATATCTTTGATTAACTATGTTGCCAGAACTCAGGAAAATGTTGTATTAAACGATGCGACTTGTGAGGGAACCTTCACGGCGGATACTTATATCGTCAACCAAAAACCCAAGTCAGTATTATGTACTCCCATCGTCCATCAAGGAAAACTTACTGGTATTCTATATTTAGAAAATAATCTCACAACTGGTGCTTTTACTCCCGATGGTTTAGAAGTTTTACAACTTTTATCTTCTCAAGCAGCTATTTCGATTGAAAATGCCCGTCTTTATAACGATTTGGAAGCAGCAAACGCTACTTTAGAAGCGAAGGTGGCAGAAAGAACGCAACAGTTACAAGAAAAAAATATCCATTTACAAAAAGCAGAAGAATTAGCGAAAGCAGCCAACTCTGCCAAGAGTGAGTTTCTTGCTAATATGAGCCACGAACTCCGAACGCCACTTAATGGCATTTTGGGTTACACGCAAATCCTCAAACGACAAAAAAACTTGGCTGAGCAGCAAAAAGATAGTCTGAACGTGATTAGTCAGTGCGGCGATCACCTCTTAACCCTGATTAACGATATTTTAGACCTCTCTAAAATCGAAGCCAGAAAAATGGAAATCCACCTCAGTAATTTCCATTTATCAGAATTTTTGGAAGGCCTGGCTGAAATTTGCAATATTCGGGCAGAACAAAAGGGAATCTCCCTGATTTACGAGGCAATTACCCCACTACCTATTGCCGTCCAGGGAGATGAAAAAAGGTTGCGGCAAGTTTTAATCAACTTACTCGGCAATGCGATTAAGTTTACCGAAAAAGGTGGGGTGGCATTCAAAGTAGGATATCAGGATGGCAAAATCCGGTTTCAAGTGGAAGATACCGGAGTGGGTATGGCATCAGAGCAATTGAAAGACATATTTTTGCCTTTTCACCAAGTAGGGGATGCCAACCTTAAGGTTGAAGGAACCGGGTTAGGACTGGCAATTAGCCGCCAATTAGTCCAGATGATGGGTGGTGAAATAAAGGTGAAAAGTACATTAGGACAAGGGAGCGTTTTCTGGTTCGATTTAGATTTGCCAGAAGTATCGGAATGGGCGACTAATGCAGCCAAAGCAAATGCCAACACAATCGTTGGTTTCAAAGGCCGAAAGCGAAAAATTATCATAGCGGACGACAAGTGGCAGAATCGCTCGATCATCGCGGGAATGCTTCAGCCGTTAGGATTTGAAATTCTGGAAGCAACGGAGGGTCAGGACTGTTTAAACAAGGCAGTGGAGTTTAAACCCGACTGTATTTTAATGGACTTGATGATGCCAGTAATGAGTGGCTTAGAAGCAACGCGCCGACTTCGCAAATTACTAGGTAAGACTAAGTTAGTGGTGATTGCTACTTCTGCCAGCGTTTTTGATTTCGATCGACAACAAAGTGCCGAGGTAGGTTGCAATGATTTTATTCCCAAACCCATACGAATCGAGGAGCTTTTAGAAAAATTACGTACTCATTTAGGGTTAGAATGGATTTATGAAGAAAATCTGGAAGAGATTAGGAGAGCAGAAGGAGAAAAAAAATCTCTAAGTTCTGAAATTGTAGCTCCCCCCGATGAGGAAATGGCCGTTCTATTCGATCTAGCAATGATGGGCGATCTCCGAGGAATTGCGGATCGATCTGCAAAACTCGAACAACTCAATGAGCAATGGGTTCCCTTTGCTACCCATCTGCGCCAGTTAGCGAAAGGATTTGAAGAACAACAAATCCTAGAGTTTATTAAACAATATAGGACGACAACCAATGAGTAGTGAACTTCCCGAACAAAGCACCATTTTAATCGTAGATGACACTCCGACTAATTTAGGTGTCCTGTTCGATTTTTTGGCTGATTATGGCTTTAAAGTATTGGTAGCTAGGGATGGGAAAAGTGCTCTCCAGAAGGTCGCATATGCTGCGCCCGATCTGATTTTGTTGGATGTGCTTATGCCAGGAATAGATGGGTTTGAAACTTGCCGCCGTTTGCAAGCGAATGATTTAACCAGAGACATTCCCGTGATTTTTATGACTGCCCTTGCTGATACGGTGGATAAGGTT
Organism: Microcoleus sp. B5-D4; assembly: GCF_036705145.1. Lineage (NCBI taxonomy): Bacteria > Bacillati > Cyanobacteriota > Cyanophyceae > Oscillatoriales > Microcoleaceae > Microcoleus > Microcoleus sp. B5-D4. Next base: position 43,445 of record NZ_JAUBTV010000029.1, read on the forward strand.
AAAGGTTTGAGTCTGGGTGCGGTGGATTATATTACTAAGCCTCTTCAGCATGAAGAGGTTTTAGCTCGCGTTAATGTCCACATGAAGCTCCGCAATTTGTCGAAGAAACTCTTAGAGCAAAATGTGTGCTTGCAAGCAGAAATTGAACAGCGTGTCAAAGCGGAATCTTCGCTCTTGAAGCTGGCATCGGAGCTGGAAAGGCGAGTTGATGAAAGGACGGCTGAACTTTTCCAATCCAATCAATTGCTCAAACAGGAGATTCAAGAGCGTCTGCAAGCAGAGGCGGGATTGCAACAATCGGAAGCTCAATTGCGAATCCAAACTCAATGTTTAGAAAAGGCTTTTCGAGACTTACAAATCACGCAGACTAAACTTGTGCAGAGCGAAAAAATGTCTTCTCTAGGTCAGCTTGTTGCAGGTGTAGCCCATGAAATCAATAATCCCGTTAATTTTATCTTTGGGAATCTTTCTTATGCCGATGATTATACCCAAAATTTGATAGATCTCGTCAATCTTTATCACCAAAAATTCCCGGATGCAGGGCCAAAAGTTGAACATAAAATAGAGGAAATAGAACTAGGTTTTTTGGTTGAAGACTTACCTAAATTGCTGAGTTCAATGAAGGTAGGCGTAGACCGGATTCGCGAAATTGTTCAGTCGCTGCGAATCTTCTCGCGATTGGATGAATCTGAAATGAAACCGGTGGATATTCACCAGGGTATTGATAGCACTCTGTTAATTTTGCATAACCGTGTTAAAGGAAGAGGCGATCGACCTGCAATTGATGTGGTCAAAGAATTCGGCAATCTGCCTCTGGTAGAGTGTTATGCGGGTCAGCTTAACCAGGTGTTTATGAATCTTGTTGCTAATGCTATTGATGCCATAGATGATTATAATACGACGCGATCGTTAAGTGAAATGAAAGCTAATCCTTCTAAAATTTTCATTCGCACGGAAGTCACGGAATCTAATCGGGTGTTAATCCAGATTAAGGATAATGGGCCTGGGATGACGGAAGACATTAGCCAACGCCTATTTGAACCATTTTTTACTACTAAGCCTATCGGGAAGGGCACTGGTATTGGGCTGTCAATTTCCCATCAGATTGTAGTGGATAAGCACGGGGGCCAGCTCAATTGTATTTCTGCTCCTAATCAGGGGGCAATCTTTATTATTGATATTCCAATTCACCAGAAAATTTTTGCTAATAATTTAATTACGAGGTCGGAAACAGCTTTGGGTATTTCTTAGTTGATTTTAAATTAACGAGACTTAAACAAATTTCAAGGCCAAATAAATCCCAAACGGGCTTGATACGCAATAAATACCTCCATATTTTCTTGCAGCCCGTCCACAAATCTATAAAATATCGCTATTCTCAAAGCTGACCAAGCAGAGGGTAGATGTGCGTAAATTTAGGAGACTGCAATCCTAATCACTTAAGACCGTAATCAGGATTTTTTAGCTACCACATTAAATACAACTGAACCAAAACTTCAGATCTGTCAAATTATTTAATTGGCGAACTAAAACGTCCAGATGTTCCGATGTTTATCGTCTCGTTGGTGAACCCTCCTGTGCGGTGTAGTCGTACAGGAGAGCTTATGACCAGGGGTTTAGTCCTGACCCCCTTTATTGCTAAATTCTCACTGCAAAAGATGCTGCTAATTCCCGTTCTGGTTCCATACCAACTGTAGGCGGCATGGAACGATTTGCTACTTGCTCAATTAGTTGTAAATGTTGCGGCAGCATTTTAGCTAAACTGTAGCGTTCTAGGGCAGTTTGACGGGCTTTGATGCGAATTTCTGCCATGCGGGTAGGATGGTCTAAAACTTCATCAATGCGATCGGCTACTTGTTTGGGCGAGAAGTAATCGACTAGCAAACCGTTTTCTCCGTCGCGGATAACTTCTCTGACTGGCCCTGTGTCGGAACCAATTACTAAACATCCGGTTGATAGAGATTCAATCATTGACCAAGATAGCACAAAAGGTCTGGTCAAATAAACGTGTACGTCGGATGCTTGAATTACTTTTAAATACAGTCCGTAAGGTAGGGGGCCGACAAAGTGAACTCGCGACAAATCTAGCGGCACTTTTTTGAGCATATGGTCTTTGTAAGACTCGCCGTTGGGTAAAGAACGCCCATAACAAACTCTTTCGGAACCAACGATTACGACGTGACAGTTGGGGCGGCGTTCTTGCACATAGGCGATCGACTCAATGAATTCGGGAAAACCCCGGTAAGGTTCCATTCCCCGCGATACGTAGGTGACAATTTCATCAACGCCAGACAAGTCTAAGTTAGGCAAAACCAGTTTAGCACCGGGGTCGGGTTTGAAGTAATCGGTATCTACGCCGTCGTGGAGTGTGGATAATTTTTGTTGTAATTCTGGCGGAAATTGCGATCGCTGCCAATAAGTGGGGGACAAACCCCAATCGCAAGAGTATAAATCGATCAAAATCGGCGCATTTTTGATTCTAATTCTGGCCATATCGTCAACTGTTAAAGGTTCCGCTGGGTCAAAATCTGCGTCGGAACCAATAGCATGATAAAACCACTCGAAATAGCACAAAAGCGGCGTATTTGGAAAAGCTTCTTTGACAAACAATGTCGGCCCCCAACCGGAATGTCCGCAGATAATATCGGGTACAAAACCGTCTGCTTTGAGTTGTTCGGCCATTCTAAATACGGCTTGTCCGTAGATGACGGCACTTTCTAAAGGGCGGACGTATTGGTGAGTCTGCGCGTGGGGTTCCCGGCTGGGGGTAAATGCTGCTTTGCGAACGCCGGGAATGTTCCACTCTGGGCGCTCGTTTTTAGTGCCGAAAACAATTTGATTTTTCGGATCTGCGCCTAAAGCCGTGATAATGTGGCGGTATTGGGCGGGGAAGTTGGGATGGAGAAATAATGCTTTCATTGTCTGTTGTCTGTTGACTGTTGTCTGTTGACTGTTGACTGTTGACTGTGGGAATCAAATATTTTGAGGCGGCTAAAAAACTTTGGTTTTATTCATTGGGTGTTGGTGCTTTGCATATCCAGACACAATCTCGCGGTACTGAAGATGTATTTTTCAGGATGATTTCATAGTTTAAATGATGGAGAAATTTTTCCATAATTGTATCAGTCATAACTGAAAATGCCGTGCCGTCTCTGCGTCCCAGCAGGTTTTTGTCCCACTCGCTGGCGAATTTTTGCCACCCTAATTCGCTGAGAATATTCCCGTGGTGAAAGACGCAAATTCGATCGCCCCGCAGCAGTTTGGGAATTCGAGTTAGGTAGTTGAATATATCTACGGGCTCTACGTGTACCATTGTATCGTAACAAAAGCAGACATCGGCTGAACCTGGAGCGATGCCGTCTAATGTTAAACCGTCGAGTTTGACGTAAGAAACGCGATCGTCTCCCAAGCGCGATCGGGCGGCTTGCAGCATTTGACTGGAAATGTCGGCACAAATTAGTCGATCGCAATATTTCAGCAACAGCGAACCTGTTTTTCCGCCGCCGATACCAATTTCTAAAACCGTATGTTCTTTTTTGATGTACGGTGCAATAAATTGCTGTTCTATCAAGGATTCATATTCTGATAGCGAGTTAGCCGCACCGGCACCTTTCCCTATCCATTCATCGCCCAAATAAGCAAGTTCAGGATTATTATCTTTCCATTCTTGGGCGTAGCTGTCCCAAGCTTCTTCGTAGTCTATTTTAGGCGGTATTATTTCCATTGTTTTTTTTTAGGTCTCAGAATACACAAACAAAAGTCGCTTGATAGTCCTCCCGGCTGCTCCATTAAGATTGTTTCAATCTCAAGCAATAACTTTATTATTGTTTCACTCTTCGGTTCTCCGTCTGAAAGTTGATCGTGAGCTAAGAAAGGGTAAAGTTCGTGAAGCAACCCTCCACCGGCTGGATTCAAGACTTCCACATCAAAGTAGAATTCTAAAAACGGAAGTATCAGCTTTGACCGGACTGCTTCTGAAGGGTCTCTCGTAAATACTTTCTCAATACTTGGACTCGAAAATTTTTCAGTTGTTCCCGACCTTAGCGTGTAGGGAAAACATTTGTAAATGCGATTAATCAAATCCACTTGAGCTTGATTATATATATTGTAGCAATCTCCTATGTATTCATTGACAATAAAATATCCATCGGGTTTTAAACATTTCCGAACAATTGATAAACATCGTTCTAGTTCTTTGACGTGATGCAGCGAACCCGAGCAAAAAACGAGATCGTATTTTTTATTATCATCAATCGCAAAAAAATTAAAGTCATCTTGATAAAAATTAATCTCTACTCCCGCTGCTGCGGCATCTTTTCTAGCAATTTCTAAAGAACTTTCGGAAAAGTCAAAGGCATCAATTTGAGTTGCTAATCCTAATTTAGCCATGAGAATCTCGTGATTTCCCACTCCGCAACCAATAGACAAAAGACGATCGAACCGTCGATTTTTGAAATATTTTTTGACTAACCAGGTTAGCCAGTAACCTTGAGTCTTACCACCTGACAGCCGATGGTTTATAGCTTGTTCGATAATCGGATTAGACAACCAGTAACCCTGCTTCCCAATTGCGGCTGTTGGGTTACTCTCCCAGTAATTTTTAGCTGTTAATTCCTTGGAGGTGTTCTCTTCCCTGCTGATCGAAATTTGACGCCCTACTTTTTTACCATTGAATATTGAAGGATTACTTTTTAGGAGTAAAATAACCTTCTCTAAAAATTTGACCATAAGCTTGAGTCATTTCTGCAAAAGTATTCAACGACTCTAACACATATTTAGCATTTTCTGCTAACCGTTGCCGCAAAGATTTATCTTCCAATAAACTATGCAGTGAGGCCGCTAGTTCTTCTGGGCGATCGGGCGTGTAAAACAAACCGTTAATTCCCGGTCTCACTTGTTCTTTAATTCCAAAAACCGGCGTTGTAATAATTGGCAAATCGCAAGCCATCGCTTCCAAAATCACTCTCGGAAAACTTTCGACGCGAGAAGTGCAAACAAAAATATCAGCCGCTTTGTAATATTTTCCCGTCTCCCCAGTTTCCGGGACTACTGTTACCCTTTGCCGCAACTCTTGTGGCAATTCCCCCACCAAATCGGCTAATTTATTGCTGTAAATACTCGGGCGATCGCCCACAATAAAACACCTAATTTTTTTGTGCCATTTGTCAGGCAAAAGAGAAAGTGCCTTAACTAAATCCTGCTGTCCTTTGCGTTCGCATACCGTTCCCAGCAGCAAAATAACCACATCTTCCGCTGCAACACCTAAAGTTTTTCTAGCCCATTCAGAATTATCCGAATTTTCCAGTTTGCTCAAATCTAAGCCGTTGTGAATCACGGTAAAATTGTGGTGGCTGTTGAGAGGCAAATACCTGTCCCGCGTTGCATCCGCCACAAAAATCACCTTGTAAGGAAAGCGAAAACACTCTAAAGCTCTCGCCGCAATCTCGGAACCAAACCTGTTAAAATAAGTTTGCCAAGGTTCGCTTTCGTGCACGTTCCACACCACAGGAATTCCGATTTGGTGCGCCGCATCAACTACAAAAAAGTTTTCTAAAGTATTGGCATAAATTGTCTCTACTTTTAAACTTGCAATTTCTGTGCTAAAACTGCGGATGGCTTCATCGTAAGCATCGCGCTGATAGATGTGTTCGAGAGGATTGTCGCGCACAATTACTTCAATTCCCTGCTGTTGGTAAGCTTGACGCAGGGGCCCGTCTGTTACGCAAAGTACGATCGGCTTAATCACACCCTCAGCCGCCAATTTCACAGCGATTTCGTACTGATGCAGCGGCGCACCAGTGAAATCCAGCGAATTGCTACACATCAAAACTTTGATAGGATTAACAAAACCATTGGCTGCTTCCAACAAACCAGAATCACTAAATTTGCGTTCTGCCTTCTCGGTTACATCCGTTACATCCGTTACATCGGTTACAAAATCCGTTGCCGAACCTTCTTCGTTCATAAAAACCCGTCGAGGTTGAATATGAAAATACTCATCTTCTAAAGACAAGTGAGGACTGTAAAAACTGTCATTTTTGCCCGCATACTTACGCCTAAAAGCTGCCACTTCTTGAGGATTGTCGGTAAAACCCCTAGAAGTTCCTTCTTTGTGCAACAACTCCGCATCGGGACAATATACGCACCGATAACCCCGTTCTAACAGTCGGTATCCGTAATCTGCATCATTGTAAGCAACAGCAAAATTCTCCTCATCAAAACCGCCCAATTCTAAGAACAATTGACGTGGAGTAATCGTGCAAGCCGCTGTTACTGCAGAGTAATTTCGCGTCACCATCGCTTGAGACAGATAGCCTCGATTTTCGCTGTTCATCAGCTTAAAAGCATGACCAGCCAAGCCGTGATGCAGCCCGTGAATTACGCCCGCGTGCTGAATTCTGCCGTCGGGATATAACAGCCGCGCGCCGACTGCACCCACAGCGGGAATTTGAGCGTATCCCACCATTTGACTCAGCCAGCGGGGGTTAATTACTTCAGTATCGTTGTTCAAAAACAACACATATTCGCTGTCAACTTGTTCGGCCGCGCGGTTGTTAATTGCTGCAAAACTAAACTTGCCCCCAGGATTTTTTATATGCAAAACTTGGCAATTTAATTGCTTTAAATATTCCAGAGTTTTCGGGTCGTCGCTTTCGTTGTCGATAACGGCAACTTGATAATTTTTGTATGTTGTAGTTTCTAGAGAATCCAGACAGGCTTTCAGCAATTTTAGCTGATTTTTAGTAGGAATAATTACCGTTACTGATGGGCCGTTATCCGGGAAATCCTGGGCAAATATGCCCAAATTTTCTTTAATCGCCCATGCGTGCTGAGCGACATTGCCGTTAATTTTGCGGCGGTTGAGTGCGTCTTGAATGGCTTGTTGACCTGCTGCAAAACTGGCGGGTTTCGCCGCCCCAGATATGGCTGTAGAACCGGGTGCGGTTCGCCAGTGATACAGCACTAACGGCAGGTGCGCGACGTGGCGAGAAATTTCGGTGGCTCTCAAGGCAAAATCGTAATCTTGCGAGCCTTCAAAACCTATCCGCAAACCGCCTATTTGTTCAAAAATGTGTCTTTTTACGGCGCACAAATGACCGAGATACATATAGGAAAGCAGCAGTTCCGGCGACCATTCCGGTTTGAATTGCGGGGCGAATCGGCGACCTTTAGTGTCGATTTTGTCGTCGTCGGAATAGAGAAAATCGGTGGCTGGATGGGTGGCAAAATATAAGGCGACTTCGCCTAATGCGTCTGGAGTTAGTTCGTCGTCGTTGTCTAAAAACAGGATGATGTCGCCTGTTGCGAGGGCGGCGGCGCTGTTGGTTGCTGCGCTGATGTTGCCGTTTTCTGTACGAAATGTGATGCGGATACGATCGTCCTTTTGAACCCAGTTTTTCAAAGTGTCAGCAACAGTGAAATCGGTGCTGCAATCGTCGGCAATGCAGAGTTCCCAGTTTGAATAAACTTGATTGATTACGCTGTCGATCGCACTTTCGAGAAAATCTATCTGCGGATTGTAAACTGGCATTACTACCGAAATTTTTGGCAGGGGTTCCCGGCAGGATTTTAACCGAGAAATCAAATAATCGCGCGCGCGATCGTTCCACTGATTCACCTCCAGCCATGCGTCATACCTATCAATAGGTTTAGGCACGATAAAACCCGCAGGCGGCAGTAAATCTCCCGGCGCAGTAAACTGTTTTTGCTGCCGATAAATCTTCCCCAACTGGCGGATCACTTTCACAATTTCCCAAGGCATCGGCACAATTCTACCAAGACGCTGTTTTCTTTCCTTCGCCCGCTGCTGAATTGCGGCTGTAAACCTTGATAACTCCTCAAACTTATCTGCACTTCGCTGCCAGATATGGTAGCGCCGCACAGTCAATTTTTTCGGCGCTTGAAAATACAAAATTTCCCCGGTTTCTAACTCAGCTTGCAGAGAAACGTGCCATTCCCCAGGAGGCAAATCGACAAGGGCCTCAAAACCGCTTTCCGAACTGTTAACCCAGTCTGGAAACACTTCGCCGACATCTTTTCGCCGCAAACCGTAGGCGCATTCTACAGAAGTATCGCCGCACAACAAGCTTAATTTAGCAATTTTGCGATCGTGGTGGCAGCACCAACCTGCAAACAAAATTTGACCCTGACGCTGTTCCCACACCACTGGTACATCTAACGATGCTTGAATCGTTGATACTAACAACGGATAAGCTGCCAAAAGATGCCATTTACCTCGATCATCTTGCGCTTCCAGTAGCACTTCGTGCCGTCCTGCAGGCGCTTCCAATTCAATTGTAAAACCTGATTTCTTCGCTGCCGGAATATTAGAGTGTGCTAGCGCTATATCACTTCTATCTATGCCGTAAACGCCTGCGAAACTCTGGTCTTTAATTCTGGCCCGGACTGCTGTAGTCTCTCTTTTTTGGTTAAAAACCCAGCCGATAATTAGCAGGTTGGAATCACAAACTTGCCAAGTAGTGGGTTGATCTAACGAAAAAATAAATTTAGGGAACAAGTCGCGAATTTTGCGCTGAATTTCCCACAAATTTTCCCTCAATTGCCACCATATTGAAGACTTGATTATAGCAAGTTCTGCCCGAAAAAGTTCATTTTCCTGGCGCGCTTTTTCTAAATTTTCCTGAGTATCCTTTAATCTTTCCTGATTTTGACTTTGTGCTGTTTCTAACTGAAGTAACTCAGCTAACTTTTGCTGCAATATAAATTCAGTCTCTTCAAATTGTACCTGAGTTTGCCCTAATTCTGCTTCTAATTCTAATACTTTCGCTAAAGCTGTTTGAAATTGCGATTCTTTGCCGGCAAGCTGTACCTGAGTTTGTCCTAATTCTGTTTCTAATCCGAGGAGTTTCGCTAAAGCTTCTTGAAATTGCGATTCTTTGCCGGCAAGCTGTACCTGAGTTTCCCCTAATTCTGCTTCTAATTTTAAGACTTTTGTTAAAGCTTCTTGAAATTGCGATTCTTTGCCGGCAAGCTGTACCTGAGTTTGTCCTAATTCTGTTTCTAATCCGAGGAGTTTTGCTAAAGCTTCTTGAAAATTTGATTCTTTGCCTGCAAGCTGTACTTGAGTTGCTCCTAATTCTGTCTCTAATCCCAACACTTTCGCCTGGGCCTGGTGAAATTGTTCTTGCCACTGTTTGAGTTCGGAAGAGCTGGTTTTTTGCTGTTTTTCCAGTAAGCGGATTTTTAGCCAATCTTCAAATGGCCAGACTGGAGAGGCTGGGAAATGAATAACTTGATCGATCGCATCTTTCGACTCGCTGCTGAGATTGCCAGCTTGGGTTTCCAAAAGTTCATATAGTTCTAATGCTTCGGGAAAATATTTTTCTATTAAACTCGGTCTGTGACTTTTGACAATATCGTTGACTAATAAAGATTCTTCAAAATTGTCGCCCGGTATCGCACCTAAGTTAACATTAAATTTTTCGTTGACTCGATCGAGGAAAAGTTCAGGAGTGTTGCCGATGGGGTAAACGTTGGCTAGGAGACAGCGATGGGGGAAACGTTCATAAAGTTCTAAAACTTTTTGATTGTAGTGAATCCACATTTTTACTGCCATTTCGGGATTTTGCAGCAAGCTGACATCGGTTCCCCGGCGGTAAAGGGAATCGACTACTTCCCAGGGCGATCGATAAACACAGATAAAATTAGCTTCGGGGAGCAAAGTCAGCCAAAAATCCCAAAAAAGGGCTGTTCGCGGGTCTTTCCAACCCCAATGTTTATGAGTTTGTTGATTTTGGTCGATCGCCCTTTTGGCGATTTCCACGTATTCTGCTGCTACCGGAATCGTTTTTTCCAACGTACATCCGAGTTCATCAATACCGTGCGATCGCAAAACACTTTTGTGAAACTCCACAAAATCAACATTCTCGAAATGACCTTTCACATTTCCGTCGGCCGGCCCCACTAACTTTTTACCAATATCAACCCCGACTTTCTGAAACAAAGAAGCTGTTAAAGACGTACCGGAACGGTGCATTCCGGTAACAATAAAAACCGATGGTTTACTCTCATTTGTACTCACAATTTATCTCCCTCGCCCTAATTCCCACACCAAATTTACTCGCTACTCTCCCGCTAAGCCCAGGGAGCGCCTGACTTGAAACCAGGCGCTTCTGATCTTCCAGAACTTGCTGCTTTCCATTGCCAAAACCCGACACTTCGCTTGCTCTAGTTCTTGCTTGAGATTAATTAGCTGATTTTCTGTTTTCTCCAACTGCCTTTGCACCGATACTAAGTGATTTTTAGTTTGCTCCAACTGCGTTTGAGCTGAAACTAATTGCGTTTGAGCTTCTTGCAAACTTGTTTGAGATTCTTCCAACTTTGTTTCAGTAATCATTAACTTACTTTGATTTTGCTCCCATTGTATCTTAGCCGACTCCAACTGAGTCTCAAGTAATTTGAGTTTTGTCTGAGTAGAACCCAATAAAGACTGCGATTGTCTTTGGTTAACCAGCGATTTAACAGTGCAAGTTTCCAGAATCCATTCCAAACCATAGTTATTGATTGCTTTGACTATTAACACATCCTGCAACCCTACAGTGTTTTTGGGTAAATAACAGCTCCACCCCGACTGCAAAGCCCCATTAGTTTCAAAATATCCAGCCACATCCGGGCGATCGTAAAAAGGCTCGCATCTCTGTACAACCTCGCCGTTTACCAGCACTTGCAGCTCCTCAATTCGACCGTCGAGATTCACATCAGCTACCCATCCTTCTAGATACAAATTCTCCTGATTCGTAAAAGCAGCAACATCAATATATCCTTCCGGGTGATGATTGAATTTCAACTCCGAAAAATCTTTAACTAGCTCATTTGTGACAACATACAAATCCTGAAACCTGCATATCCCTTTTTTGATGCGGTGAACAAAAGCTTTGCCTGCGCTAACTCGCTCGACAGTTTCTCTTACAAACTTTTCAGTTACATAAGTTGTGCCGTATTCCTCCTTATCTAAAGACTGACTTTCGCTGTTGGCGCTGAACAAAATACCGCTGGCAGGCATTTCTACATCAGGAGCCCGTAAACACTCATCGTGAACGCTAAACATCAAAACGCCATTAGGAGTCAACAAATCGTACAAATTTTGCAACCAACTTGTAAAAGTTCTTTCCGGCATATGACTGAAAAAAGAATTAGCCAGAATGCAGTCAAACTTGCGGTCAATTAAATAATTTTCTGGTTTTCCAGTTGAGACAATACCGTTGACGCCCAAGTATTCAGTTTGAAACTTAACCGCGTTAGCATAAATGTCAGAAACCCAAATTCGTTCCGGCGGTATTTCCTGAATCAAAAACCTGGTAAATCGACCGTAACCGCAGGCAAAATCTAAAAACGAGGGTACTTTTTCAAAACTGCCAAAATGCCATTCCACAACTTGTTTAACCGTATCCAAGATGCGACTACCGAGCGAATAATATCGCACCAAAGCCCGAACGCGATCGTCTTTGACGTTGTTCAAGCTGAACAAATACATTTCATCGTCTTCGCAGATATTCTGTTTAAAATTTTCTGGCCACTTAGTTTGATCTTGAATAAATGCTTGGATTACGGGATTTTCGACTAAATCTAAATTGATATCGCTCATTGTTTTTACAGAATTTTAGATAACCTCTGTTGACTGCTCTTTCACTAGAGTATCAGCATTAACAACAGTTAAACACGGTTCGATCAGCAAGTCAACGATGCCGTTACCGCAGGACTCAGTACAAGACTGAACTCTAAACATCGCCACATCAACGCAGCGATCCAGATAAGTTAAATCTCCATCTACCGTTCCCACAACCCCAGCATTCAGAAAATAAACACCGGGATTCAGCAAACATTTAAAATGAAACTTCACTACAATTGTCGTTCCCGCTTCCACATACCTAACTGACTGAGTAGAAGCCTTCAAAGAAGCACCCGCCAACTCAAAACCGCTAATTGTTTTAATCAACATTCCAAACCTAACTTTGGAAGTTGACCGCGAGAAAGTGACAGAGTAAGTATAAATATAATCTTGACGACCGATCAAGTGATTTACCACATTTCCCTTCAGCGTCTCGATGTGGGGGTTGATAATTTCCGCTCCGCGAGACGGATACCTTACCGTATTCGACGGTATCATCCCCGGATCGTAAAATTCATCATAATATTCCTTGGGTTTAGAGAGGTGTTGCTCCGGTTTAACTTCCCTCTTTGTGCTTTCTAAATTAGCATCCTGAAGGTGGTCTAGATTTTCCTGTTTTGTCAGTTGGTTCAGAGCTCGAATATCTGACTTCAACCCCAGAACCTGATCCGGATCGGCATAAATCAGCTTTTGATACTTAGAAATTACCACCTTCGGCGTGTGAGCGAGCAGCAATTCACCGCTATCCATTAAAATCGCCGACGTACAAAGTTGCACCACAGAAGTAGCAGCGTGAGAAACAAATAAAATGGTTCCGCCACCTTCCTGAATGCTTTGCAAGCGGGCAAAACACTTGCGTTGAAAAGCTTCGTCCCCCACAGAAAGCGCCTCGTCAACCACCAAAATATCTGGCTCCACGCTAGTCGCAACGGCAAAAGCTAGCCTGACAAACATACCGCTAGAATAAGTCTTGACTGGCTGTTCGATGAAATCCCCAATATCAGCAAAAGCAGCTATATCGTCAAATTTTTCTTCAGTTTCTTTTTGATTGAATCCCAGTAACTGAGCGTTAAAAAACACATTTTGCCGCCCGGTAAATTCCGGGTTAAACCCGCTTCCGAGTTCCAACAAAGCGGAGACTCGCCCTTTAACATCCACGCTTCCTGCAGTAGGAGTCAGCGTCCCCACAATTATTTGCAGGAGAGTGCTTTTTCCCGAACCGTTGCGACCGACAATTCCCAGAGTTTGTCCTTGAGGAATTTCCAGATTGATGTCGTGTAGGGCCCAAAATTCGTCAGCCAGTTTTTTGCTGGGGTAAATAATTTCCTTTAAGCGGTCTCCTGGACGATCGTACCGCTTAAAGCATTTGGAAACATTTTTTAGTGAAATTACATTTTCTGTCATTGGCGGCAGTCAATCGATTTTAGATTTTAGATTTTAGATTTTAGATTTTAGATTTTAGATTGACTTTACAGCATATTCCAGGTTCATAAAGTACATTACCAGCTATATTTTGTGGTGTTAATCTGTAGGGTGCGTCGCTCCGAGATATTGAATAAAACTTGCCGATTTACGGGTGTATCCGCACCTTACTTGCTAGAAAATTGTGTTTACTACATATACATAGAATATGCTGTATATCTCAAACAAATTTACAGCATATCTCAATAAGTTTACAGCACGTCAGCAAAAGCGGGACGCAAACGCCGGTAAACCGCCAAACCTCCACAAAATATAGCAGCAGAAATTAGCGTGGCGACACCCCATTCGCCCCAATGCTTAACTTCTCCAAGCAGTATGAGGTCTCGGTAAACCTCCGAGATGGCGGCCATTGGATTCAGCCAAAATATCCACGCTCGCCACTCTTGGGGGATGATGGATGCTGGGTAGACGATCGGCGTCAAATAAAACCAAAAATTTAGAATAACACCTAATGTCTGAGGAATGTCTCGCAAAAATACAGTCAAGCCCGCTGTCAAATATCCCAAACCAGCAGTTATCAGCAACTGAGGTATCCACACCAGCGGCAGCAAGCATAAAGTAGCGTTGAGCTTTTGCGACGACACTGCTACTATCACAATCAAAGCTGCTAAACCCAGAGAACTTTCAATAAAAGCTGTAAAAATCGGCACTAGGGGCAACAAACCGAGAGGAAATACCACTTTTTTCACTAAATTCGGCTGTCCCACCACCGATACTCCCGACTTGATCAAACCGCTGGTGAAGGCAGTCCAAGGCAGCAAACCTGCAAACAACCAGACTCCAAATGTAATGTCGCTGTTTTCTGGGAAGCCTGCAAGGCTGAGCTTTACCTTGAGGACGATCGAAAATACGTATGTGTAAATCACCAATTGCGATAGCTGATTCAGCAGCGGCCACAAATTGCCCAGAATCGAGCCTTTGTATTGAGCTTCCAAGTCCCGGCGCACCAATGTTGCCAGCAGATTCAGCTTCGCCCACCGCTGGGGCGTACTTGCCTGCCGCCTGCCGCCCAGCCTTCGGGCCTTTTGGGCAACTCCTTTCACAGTTCTCTGCAATTTTTTCGCCCTCGTTCACTAGCTTCACACCTAAATCAACTCAAGCTACAATTGTGCAGCTTTTGCTAAACCGCAATTATTCCACAGCCCCGTCGTTTTGATCAAGGATCTGCCGCCCTAGCTTGGGCTTCTTCTTTCGGCGTTGCTTATTTACGGTATGAAACGTTAAATATGCCCCTCATAGAAACCAGTATCCACAAAGCTTTTGGATTTTAAAGTTATTTTTTTCATACCCTGATTAAGCAACGCCCTTCCTTCTTTCTTCTTTCCCCTTCCTTCGGAGGTTATTTTAGCCGATCGCCGATCGAACTGCCGAACCGATCGCCCGTTTTTGCTCGTCGTCGTAGCCCCACCGCCGGAAAAATTTTTCATACTCGCCGTTGGCACTGTGCAAACTTTCTAGCATTTGCGACGCTATAGTTTGACACGCTGCCATTTGCAGCATTTGAATTAAATTGCGCGATCGCTCCTGCACTCTAGCAGAATCGGCCGCCATTTCCTCCTTTTGCTGGCGAGAATGATGTACAACCATTGCCGCCGACATCGCCAAATTTTTCACCAGCAGTTCTGCTACGATCTCAGGAGCCGATCGCAGCGCCTCGACTACTCCGGGTGACGGGTGATCTGCCTCCGGTCGATCGTCCGTTAGATAGGTGACAAAAAACCCCCTAGCACCGTTCTGTGTTTTCACCAGAGATGTAACAGCTTGCTGGATGTCGGCTTGTAAAAGTCGATCGGCCTCCATGAACGACAGTAAAGATTGAGTCAGCTCGATCGCCCCCTCAAAAGTTATGCTTTCCGATGCTAATAAAGAAGATGGAATACTCATAACGAACTCAATAATTTTAAAGATTCTGCTAACAAGTGTAAACAATTCCCGCTGCTCGAACGCAGATAAATATGGCTATTATATCCTCCAAACAACAGCCCCCCGACCCAAATCTACCCGAAGACATAGCCCCAGCCCGTCGCAAAAAAGCCGTCAAACCCCAGCCGGAATCATTGCTAGAATCGCAAGAACTACCCGACGAAATCAACAGCAAACAAGACGACAAAATCCGACCTCAGCGTTTAGCTGAATACATCGGGCAAAAAGACTTGAGAGAAGTTTTGGCGATCGCAATTGCAGCAGCCAAATCTCGCGGCGAACCGATGGATCACCTGTTACTGTACGGCCCGCCCGGGTTGGGCAAAACCACAATGTCGCTAATTTTAGCAGCAGAAATGGAAGTTGAATGCAAAATCACCACCGCCCCAGCCTTAGAAAAGCCGCGAGATATTGTCGGATTGCTGATCAACCTCAAAGCAGGCGACGTGCTGTTTATCGACGAAATTCACCGCTTATCTAAAGTTACAGAAGAAATCCTCTATCCGGCGATGGAAGACTGTCGGTTAGATATTACGATCGGGCAAGGCAAAAGCGCCAAAATTCGCAGCATTCCCCTGAAACCATTTACCTTAGTAGGAGCAACCACAAAAGTCGGATCGCTGACATCTCCATTGCGCGATCGCTTCGGCTTGATCCAAAGATTGCGGTACTATGAAATAGACGAACTCAGCCTAATTGTCCAAAGAACCGCCCAAGTTCTAGACACTCAAATCACCCCAGAAGGAGCCACAGAAATTGCCCGCCGAGCTCGCGGAACCCCCCGGATAGCTAACCGCTTGCTGCGGCGAGTTAGAGACTACAGCGAAGTCAAAAATTTAAAGCCAATTGATGCCGAAGTTGCCTCACTCGCCCTCGAATTATTCAACGTCGATCCGCTAGGTTTAGATTGGACAGATAGGCGGATCTTGACAGCAATGATTGAGAACTTTAACGGTGGTCCAGTGGGATTAGAAACCCTCGCAGCTTCCACAGGAGAAGACACTCAAACCATTGAGGATGTATACGAACCTTATTTAATGCAAATCGGATTTTTGCAGCGGACAAATCGCGGGAGAATGGTAACGGTTGCTGCTAGAAAACACTTGGGTTTTATTGAATAAAAAAGGGAACCTGGGCATTGGTTATTGGTCATTCATTATTGGAGCCACTCCTAAATAACTAATAACTAATAACTAATGACTTACAGCGGTTCTCAAGCGTGGTGAGGTATGCCCACGGAGGCCTATGCCCTATGCCCTATAGTACCTCATCTTTCAGAGAAAGGCTATAGAACCCCTCTTATAAATTAAGTAGGGTGCGTACTGCGTACCTTACCGCTATAAGTAGTGTGAAACCACTTTTGGCATCCAGGAATGAACTAATAACCAATAAGCTGTTACGCATTTAAATGGGAAATTCGGGACAGGCTAGAAGCCCGTCCCACAAGAGTTTTATTGATTTTTGACACACAGTTTAAATGTATAACAGCTTAACCAATAACTAATAACTGCTAAGATAAATTATTTTTCCATTTTTTTTACTGCAGTTAAATCAGCTTTTAAATCATCGGAAACCCGTGACAAATTACGCAATACTTTTTCCCGATCTGCCGCAATTTTTAGAGCTGTTTCCCAAGTAAAAGTAAAAGAATGAAAAGAATCCGAATCAATTCTATCTTTATCCAAATCCTCCATAACTTGCTTAAAAATCTCAAATAACTCTTCTTGCAACCGATCTATTTCCTCAAAACTTCCGGCTTTGCGGATTCTTTGAATCAAATTTAGAATAATCAAATTAAACTTGTCAGCTCGATTTTTTTGTTTCTGCAAAAAGCGCGCTCGCAACTGCCAAAGCCAAGAAACAAAAAGAGTAAGAAACGAAAAGGACAAACCGATAACATCGGAATTTGCTGCTACGAAATCGGGCTTTTCGCGATCGTAATAAGCCTGAGCGCCGTCATGTATTGGTAGAGCAAAACTACCGCTTCTGGACGGCTCACTAATCATGGTCGCCAAACGATTAGCAGCCACCAAATTGCGGCGGCGATCGAACAAAATCTGCGTAATTTCCTTAACTATTTCCGGATCGACATCCTGACGAACCAACAGAGTAGCCTCCACCCCAACGGTAGGCAAATCCACATCTGGTACTGCTGGAGCGGCCTTGTAAGTACCCTTAGGAATCAAGTTAGCTTCGAGATAAGGCAACTTAATTTTCATCGCCGCCGCTTGGTCGATGGGCACCAACTTTGCCCGCGTATTTTGCAGCAAATCGCTAACCAAATCGCTCCCCGGAGGTAGCACCCGAAAAATAGCATCAGCCTCGCCGCTAGCAAACAACTTATTACCCTCAGCCCAAGAGCCAGGAGTAGACTTAAAATCGCTTGCTTTCAAACCGTAATGTTGGCTGACTAACCAAAAAGCACTGTAAGAACCGCTGCCTTTATCCATCAGCGCAATATGTTTTCCTTTTAAATCAGAAACGCTTTGAATTCCCGACTGTTCCGAAACAATTAAATGAAAAGCTTCCTTAAACAAAGAAGCAATTAGCCGCCCTTCAGGGACGGCCTCAGTATCGTTCTGAACTATAGCTAACTGAGCCTTATTTGCCTGAAGCAGGCGCATATTTTCCTTCGAGCCTTGAGTCTCAACAACTTTAATCCGCAGGCGCGGATTTTGTTGAATAACTACCTCAGCAATTGCTTGTGCGAAAGGATAATAAATCCCTGTCTTGTTTCCCGTCGCTATGGTTAATTCATAGACTCGCTGCTTGTCTTGGTGCAGATTCCACCCAAAAGCTCCAATCAAGACAACACTTAATAGAGCAATGGGAAACAGAAATTTATTTTGCATTAAGGTTGAGACTCCATAGAACGTGGCAAAATCAAAAGTATTCTCGATCAAAATGAAAATTGGACTCTGGAAATTCGACGCACCCGATAGTGGAGGAGCCAATGCCCGATGCCCGATGCCCGATGCCCGATGCCCGATGCCCAATTCCCAATTCCCAATTCCCAATTCCCAATTCCCAATTCCCCATCTTCCATGTTAATATCCCTCAGAATAGAAAACTTTGCCTTAATTGACTGCCTGGATCTAGAATTTGGCCCGAGTTTAAACGTATTTACAGGGGAAACCGGCGCCGGCAAATCGATTATTCTAGATGCGATCGATGCAGTTTTGGGCGGGAAAGTCGATCGCCGATCGATTCGCACCGGAGCAGCGCGGGCAATATTGGAAGCTACCTTTGAATTGGACAAAGCCGCAGCTTTGTGGCTGGGCGAGCAAGAAATCGAACCCATCGACGGAAATTTAGCCGTTTGCAGCCGGGAAATTAACGCATCAAGCGGTGCTCTACGCACCAGATCGCGCTTGAACGGAATTCTCGTCAACCGCCAGTTAATGGATCAACTGCGCGATCGGCTTGTCGAAATTACCGCCCAAGGCCAAACCGTCCACCTCGGACAAGAAACCCTCCAGCGAGAATGGCTGGATTTATACGGCGGCAAAAAGCTCACTGAAGCGCGATCGATCATCGCCTCCGCGTGGCTGGGAGCCAACAACGCCAAAACAGCCCTCAAACGCAGGCGTCAGTCGGAACAGCAGCGACTGCAAAGACTTGATTTGTTAGAATACCAAGTCCGAGAACTCGGCGAAGCCCACATCGAAGACGCCGACGAACTTGAACAGCTAGAACACGAATCAATCCGGCTGGGCCACGTCGTCGAATTGCAGCAGCAGAGTTACCAAGTCCACCAAGCCCTGTACCAAAACGAGGGCGACAGCGCATCAGCCGCCGACTTGTTGAGCAAAGCCGAAGTAATTTTAAGCGACATGGCGGTTTACGATGTGCAATTGCAACCAATCCTAGAAATGGTCAGCGATGCTTTAGCTCAAGCCACAGAAGCCAGTCGGCAAATTAGCAGCTACGGCGAACAATTAGAAGCAGATCCCGAAAGACTCGAAGAAGTAGAAGATCGGATTCGCGAACTCAAACAAATTTGTCGCAAATACGGGCCGCTCAAAGAAGCGATCGCCTACTATCAAAGCATTCAAAACGAACTAAATGAACTTTTAGAAGGAGGCGAGTCAATGGAAGCCTTAGAACTCGCATATCAGAACGCTTTAGAGCAATTAAAAGACGCTTGCACCCACCTCACTACCCTGCGGCGCGAAGCAGCCCTCAAACTAGAAACGCACCTCGTAGGAGAACTTAAGCCCTTAGCAATGGAAAAAGTGCAATTTCAAGTCGAAATCTCGCCTTGTACCCCAACCGCTACGGGTGCCGACCAAATCGCCTTTTGTTTCAGCCCCAACCCGGGCGAACCTTTGCAACCCCTGGGCGCGATCGCCTCTGGGGGAGAAATGAGCCGCTTTTTGCTCGCCATCAAAGCCTGTTTTTCCCAAATAGAAAGTGCCGGTACGCTGATTTTTGACGAAATCGACGCCGGAGTCTCCGGGAGAGTCGCTGGGGCGATCGCCAAAAAACTCTACCAACTCTCGGACAAACACCAAGTTCTCTGCGTCACCCACCAGCCGCTGATCGCCGCGATGGCTGATTTTCATTTTCGCGTCAACAAACAGACGATCGAAGCAGAACCAAGTATCGAGGAACCCGCAGCCAACTCTGAACCAGTCGAACGCACAGTAGTCAGAGTTGCCGCTCTCAACAGTGAGCAGCGGCGGGAAGAACTGGCCCAACTCGCTAGTGGCCGCTCAGCAACAGAAGCCATCGCCTTCGCTGAATCCCTGCTTGTCGAAGCCGCCGGATTGCGCCAAACTCAGTCCGCCAAACCCTGATCAGACCATCAAGCCGATCGGGGGGTTAAAAGGCGGAGTTTTTTCAGAGTCGGAGGTTACACTAAAAATGTCAACCGCAAATTTTACAAAAAAAAGTTCAAAGCCCCGTGAATTTAGTGGGATGAAAGCTAAGAGCAGCAAAATAGAGAGAAATTCTAGTTAAAAACCACAATTGTGTAGAGAAGGGCACACATCACTAGCAACTGGTAGTGTCACAATTGCGGCTAGTCCCACAAGGCCACCCCTCTTTCAGCAGTCCTCCCGCCAGTACGCATTCATGTTACTGGGGGCGATCGGCTCAAAGAGTGGCAGAACCTACTTAAACCAGGTACGCACAATGTCAAAATCAGTTAATAAACCCTTTAAACAAGATTCGCGATCTCTAAAAAGATTGCAGCACTCCCACCGCCTCGTTACTCTCCCACCCTCCCTTGGGCAGCAAGGTCAACTGAATTTCCCTTGCCTTGTGGCCGGAGTTCTGTAAACTGGGAAATACTTTCACACATACTTGAGTCTTGTGCGACAAGTGACTCACTAATCAACTTCCCCGCTCTCTTGGCTTAGAGACTAACCCTTACACTTAAGCTTCTGTAAAGGTCTATGAAATCTGCATCTTCCACCAATTACTCTTCTCTGGACAACGTGATTGATGTCGCTGTTGTCGGCGGTGAAAATCATCATCAGGAAAATTATTCTCCCCCGGAAATTAGGAGCAGTGCAATTATCCCGCGCCAAGGAAACCTCTCTGGCATTCTCGACCTTCTAAATAAGCAAAGTTTCACAGTAGTAGTTAAGGAAGTAGAAGACAAACTTAAGGTTGTCAATCAAACCCTGGGAATGCTCGACAATATCCTGGAGAGCGAGGGATTTGATGCCATCCTCAACGAGATGTTGCAGTCGATTACCCTCAAAACAGGGGAATTGCTGAATGCCGATCGCAGCACGATATTTTTATTAGACGACGAAAAAAATGAACTGTGGGCGATCGTCGCTAAAGACGAAAATGGCAAAAACCTAGAAATCCGAGTTCCGGCCCACGTGGGTATTGCAGGAGAAGTAGCCACGTTCCAAAAAGTGGTTAATATCCCTTACGATTTTTACAACGACGAACGATCGGCTAACGCCAAAAAAACTGATGAAAAAACGGGCTACCGCACTTATACAATGCTGGCAATGCCCCTGATTAATGAAGACACAAAAGAGTTAGTAGCAGTTGTTCAACTGATTAATAAACTAAGACCAAACCACGAAAAATACCCGACTTTAGACGAACAAATAGACAGGCACGGATTTACGAAAGAAGACGAACAAGTTTTTAAAGAATTTGCTCCCTCGATTCGCCTAATTCTAGAATCTTCCAAATCTTTCTACGCAGCAACTCAGAGACAACGAGCAGCAACGGCGCTGATGAATGCCGTCAATGCTCTTTCTCAGAGCAGTTTAGACTTAGAAGATACCCTAAAAAGGGTGATGGATCAGGCCCAAGAACTCATGAATGCCGATCGCAGCACCCTGTGGCTGATCGACGAAGAGAAAGACGAACTGTGGACTAAAATCCCGATGGGCGGCAACCTGAAAGAAATTCGCATACCCAGAACCGCAGGTTTTGCAGGCATCGTCGCCCAATCTAGCGAACCGCTGCTGATTCCCTTTGACGTGTACGACGACCCCCGCGCCGCCACTTCCAAAGAAGTAGATCAAAAGTCGGGCTACCGCACTTGCAGTATGCTTTGTATGCCAGTCTTTAACTCGGACAAAAAATTGATTGGCGTCACCCAATTAGTTAATAAAAAACGACAAGGAGAATTCCCCCCCTACAACCCGGAAGATTGGCCTCACGCCCCCGAACAGTGGAAAGCGAGTTTCAATCGCAACGACATGGAATTTATGAAGGCGTTTAACATCCAAGCAGGAGTCGCGCTGCAAAACGCCAAACTGTTTGCCGAAGTCAAACAGCAAGAACAAAGACAAAAAGATATGCTGCACGCCTTGACTAACGGCGTGATTTCTACCGATAAAAAAGGCAATATAGTAGCGACAAATCCCAGTGCCAAAAACTTACTGGGTGTTAGCGATGCAGAATTAGCCGAAGGTCAATCTTTACGTGAGTTAATTAAGTTAGAAAAAGGCGATTTTGCCAAATGGTTTGATGCGTCTTTGTCTCCCGAAGACGATAAAGACCGCCAGCAGTATTACCCCGATCAAGTTTTGCTGACCTTGGAAGGAGAGGGGCAGAGTATCAATCTCTCGATTAATTCAATGACTGACGCTACCGACCCCAACAAGGTAAACGGCGCGTTAGTCGTCATGGAAGATATTAGCAGCGCCAAGCAAATCAAAAACTTGATGTACCGTTACATGACGCCAGAAGTAGCCGAAGCTTTGTTAGCTTCAGGGGATACTGGATTGGGCGGTAAGCGCAAAAACGTTTCGGTGCTGTTCTCAGACATTCGCAGCTATACCACACTTACGGAAAAATTGCAAGCCGAAGAAGTGGTAGTGATGCTGAATAAATATTTTGAAGTGATGGTAGATGTCGTATTCGAGTACGGAGGGACTCTCGACAAATACATCGGCGACGCTCTGATGGCAGTTTTTGGCTCTCCAGCGCCCCTAGAGGATCATGCTTGGTGCGCCATGCAAACTGCAGTGAAAATGCGGGAAAAACTGGCTGAGTTCAATCAAGATCGCGTGGCACATGGCGAATTGCCGATCGGCATTGGTATGGGCGTGCATTCCGATGAAGTTGTCAGCGGCAACATCGGTAGTAGCAAACGCATGGAATTGACTTCGATCGGAGACGGCGTTAACCTCGCCTCTCGCTTAGAAGGCGCTAGCAAGCAGTACGGCACCGACTTGATCATCAGCGACAATACTTACCGAGATTATGCCGATCGGCTGTACGTGCGAGAACTCGACTTTATTACTGTCAAAGGCAAAAGCGAACCTGTAATCGTTTACGAACTCGTCGGCATCCGCGAGGGATACTCGCCAGTGGGCAAGTCACTAACCGAAACACAGCAACAAATTATAGAACATTACACGAAGGGGCGCGAACATTACAAAACTCCAGTCAGCCAAAGACTCTCAGAAAGTGAGGTGAAAAACATCTTAAAGGATGTCGCCGAAATGCCAGAGGCAGAGATTAAGAAACTGTCCTACAATCTAGAGCAACAGTTGGAACACGAACTAAGGAAGCTGTTATATCAACTGAAAAAGCTGTCAGAGTACGACCCGAAAAACCTGTCCGAAGCAGACAAACTCATCGTACTGTTGCAGCCAGAAATCCAACTGCTGAAATTGGAAGGCATCAAAAACCTCTCGGAAGACGAAGCGAAAATGCTGCTGCAAGCAAAAATCAAGCCCCTATCAGCAGACGATATTAAATACTTGCAAGAAGGCGAAGTCAAAAAGCTGTTGGAAGCAGACATCTTAGAACCATCAAATCCCCAAATCAAGCGGCTGAAACCGGCAGAGATCAGGCAGCTATTGCAGGCGAAAATTAAAAGTCGCGCCTGCGAGACAGTTGCAGAAATGTTAGATGAGGAATTTGAAAACCTGGGACTCGATCGGGTGAAAAAACTGCTGAGCGAGTTTAAGAAAGCCTTAGAACCAAAAGCCAAGCAAGCCTTTAAAGACGCTGAACGCGAATTTAACGCCGTTCTGGAAGTTGACCCGAAAAACAAGGCAGCTAAATTGCACGTCGATCGCTGTATGTTATTTCAACATCGGTTTTCAGACGTACTCAACTGGGATGGTGTGTGGAATCTCACAGAAAAATAGCAGTAGCCCACAGCAAATCCTCGCGGTGGTGCCAGGGTTCGGGGTGGGGGCGATCGCGATCGGGGGTGCGCCTCCCATCCCACCACCAATTAACCTTAATATCCTATTGAGGTAATTGTAAATAAGCTCCAACAGGTATTATGGTTATATAACGGGATTTGAATTTGCAAGCGAGATGCGGGGGTTTCGCCCTACGTGTTTCGTTCGCACTACCTACGGCAACAAACTTAGCACTTCTATTATTTGAAGCGCTTAAAAATAGTTATGACTGGCTGCAGCGTTACCCGGTTTCTGAGAAAAATCTTGGAGAAAGGCGACGAAACATCCGCTCAAAAACCGGGTTTCTCACCCCGCCCGCGTAAGTCTTAATAGCGTTAGCGGCTCCTAACAAGAGCTTCCTTCGCAGATAGTCAATGTTCTAGTCTTAGATATAGAAAACCACTAGCGTCAGTTATGGATAATTGGAATTCGCAATCGGGAGATGTTGAGTGGGTAGATCAGGTTTACCAACTATTGCTGGAGATTGCTCGGAGCTCGCTGTCAGATATCCCCAGAATCCCGGAAAACATCACTGTTAAGGCTATCCCTCTGATCCAGAAGGTACAAAGCATTCAGCAAAGACCTGACGGGCAAGTGTTCAAATCTGGTTCCTTTTCAGTCAACGATCACGAATGGGTCGATCGAGTCTGCCAACTATTGGTAGAACTAACCAGCGCGTCTTTGTCGGAACAGCCAAAAATGCCGGAAAACCTGGCGGGCAGATCTTTAGCCCTCGCCGATAGAGCACAAAAAATTAAAGAAGATATCGAAGAAAATGCAGCCCAAACCCCAGCAGATGAAGATGAAAATTCCTTACAGTCTCCAGACGAGCTGCTTTCCCTCTTGCACCACAGTTTGAAAACTCAGCGCGCCAAAAGCTACAACCCCGATGCCCCCGAATGGCAGCAAGTCTTGAGTCTGCTCGACGTAGTGCAGTCACTTTACAAGCAAATCCAAAATTAAATTCCAGCTTAACTCAGGCGCGTCTTGATTGTGCCAGAAAGCTGGCTTTTAAAGGCGGTTGCTATTTGACATAAAATTTTTTTTGCCCTAGCCCAAACATTTCCGATTATTGCGCTTTTGTCAACTACACTAGGTTTAATCGGTTCTAGGGCAAGAGAACATGAGCGGAGAAAACATCGGCGATTTGTCAAAAGAAATATTAGCCGATCGCTATCAGTGCGATCGGCGGCTCGGCAAGCAAGCAGGAAGGCAAACCTTACTCGCCCGCGACTTAAAAACCCAAAAGCAAGTAGTAGTCAAACTCCTGTCATTCAGCAGCGACTTTAACTGGGAAGACTTAAAACTGTTCCAGCGAGAAGTCGAAACCTTAAAATCCCTATCCCATCCCGCAATTCCCCGATATCTAGACTCCTTTGAAATCGACACCCCCAACCGCAAAGGATTCGCCCTAGTTCAGACTTACATCGCAGCCAAATCCCTACAAGAATATCTCTCAGACGGCCGCACCTTCAGCGAAAGCGAAGTCAAACAATTAGCCACAGCATTATTAGACATCCTCGCCTACCTGCACCAGCGACAGCCCCCAGTCATTCACCGCGACATTAAACCCAGCAATATTTTACTCAAAAATCGATCGGGAAACAGCGTCGGCGAAGTCTACCTAGTCGATTTCGGTGCAGTTCAAACCCTAGCAACCCAACAAGGAAAAACAGTCACCGTTGTCGGAACTTATGGCTATATGCCGCCCGAACAATTTGGCGGCAGAGCAGTTCCAGCTTCCGACTTGTACAGCTTGGGAGCAACATTAATCGCCTTAATTACCAAGCAGCATCCTGCCGACTTGCCACAGCAAGATTTGCAGATTGAATTCGAGCAATTCACCCAACTAAGTCCCGCTTTTACCAATTGGCTGAAGTGGATGACGCATCCGAGTTTAGAATGCCGTCCCGCCTCAGTCCAAATAGCCAAAGAAGTTCTAGAAAAACCACAGGAAATAAATAAATATTCCCAGACATTGAGACTGGGAAAAACGCTAGATACCTCTAGGTTGTTCAAGAATGCGATCGGGCGCAGCACTTGGATGGGCACTCTAGGTGTAGGAGCTTGTGCAGCAATTTACGGAACCTTTATTTTTCCGGTAGTGGCGACAATTTTAGGAGGATTTATCGGTCTTTTTCTCGGCTTGCTGCTGGGGTTGGGGAACGGAATAATCGTAGGAATTGTGACGCGCTTGTGGTTTTTTCCCCTAACTAATCCCAAACTTCACCGACAGGTTTTAACTGCAATTAGTATTGTACTCTGTACCTCGATAAGCATCGTCTACTTTCGGATAATGGATTGGAATAAGCTAAACGATTTGAGTTTTGAGATTATTTTCGTGCTAGCACCGTCGCTAATTGCAGGACTGTCAATGGGGGCAAGTAGCAAGTCTATTGCCCGGTGGTATCAAAAAGAAAGTGGACTGTAATCTAAAATTTACAGTTCTGGACTCACTCCGAGCAAATAAACCGGGTTTTTACGAAAAGACGCATTACAACCGCCAGACTCGCTAAACAACCCGGTTTCTGAACCCCGACGCTCCCCTCACACTCAAATTAATGTAAAAAAATATGACCAGCAAAATATTAGCAGAACGCTACGAAGTGCAGCGACAACTAGGAAAACAAACTGGTCGCCAAACGCTGCTGGCTCGTGACTTACAAACTCAAGAATTAGTTGTCATCAAACAGCTATTCCTCGGCAGCGATTTTGAATGGCAAGACCTCAAGCTATTTGAACGGGAAGCGGAAACTTTAAAAGCACTTTCTCACCCAGCAATTCCGCGCTACCTCGATTACCTGGAAATTGACGAACTAAACAGTAAAAGCTTTGCGCTGGTACAGACTTATGTAGAGGGAAAAACTTTGCAAGAGCATTTGCGATCGGGGCGTACTTTTAGCGAAAGCGAGGTAAAACAATTAGCTAAATCGCTGTTAGCAATTTTGAATTATTTGCACAAGCAAAATCCGCCTGTTATTCACCGTGACATTAAACCCAGTAATATTTTACTGCACAGCAGATCAGGTAACTCGGTCGGACAAGTTTATTTAGTTGATTTCGGTTCGGTGCAGAACCAAGCTGCAAAATTTGGCGGCACAATTACAGTAGTGGGAACTTACGGGTATATGGCACCGGAACAATTTGGCGGGCGCTCGGTTCCGGCTTCTGACCTCTACGGTTTAGGTGCAACTTTAATTTATTTGGTAACGGGTTTGCATCCCACCGAACTGTCGCAGCAGGATTTGAAAATTCAATTTGCCGATCGGGTACCGCAGGTCAATCCTAATTTAATAGATTGGCTGGAGTGGATGACAGAACCAAGTTTGTCCAAACGGTTATCTTCGGCTAGGGAAGCATGGCGAGGGCTTAAAAATCCCCGCCTGATCAACAAAAATCCTATGGTGGTGCTGCAGCCACAAGGCAGCGATATTAAACTTACAAAAAACTCCGAGTTTATAGAAATTGTAATTCCGCCACCAGGCATCGGTTTTGGTTTAATTGCCACGCTTTCGGCTGTGGTATCTGCGAGTCCTGTCTCATTTATAGCAAGGGATATGTTGAGCGATGCGTTAAAGATAAATCCCCAATTTTTTATAATAATATCAGGAAGTTTGTTATGTATGGCAGGACTAAAGTTGATATTTGCACTATTTCGAGAAAGGCGCCTCAGAATCGATAGCCAGCAAATCTCCTGTAGCAGCCATCTACTGGGGTTGAGATGGAATCATGCCAAGCCATCTCCCAGAAACGAGATTTGCCAGTTGGAAATTCAACAACGTGAATATAGAAACAGCGGTATTGGTGTAAAAGTTATAAAAGTTATAAAAGTTATGATTTTTGCTTTTTCAATCCCTAGAGAGTTATATCAAGCGGCATCATTACTTATGCAGAAGCGCCACTCGGAAGTGAGATTAGGGAAAGTCTATCAGATGATAGTTCAAGCAGGCAACCACAAATATCAGTTAGGAGAGAAGGAGGGACTAAGTGAATCAGAAATCAAGTGGTTAGCAACAGAACTAAGCCAGTGGTTGGGATTGAAAATTAAAATAATTTTGACAGACGGTAAACAGAATAAATGGTTCTGAACATATCTCCCTCGCCCAAACAAAGCATTCCCCTCTCAAACTGTGGGATGGGCGTCCCGCCCGTCCCCTCTCTCTTGTGTGGGATGGGCGGGACGCCCGTCCGCTCTCTTTTGTGTGGGATGGGCGGGACGCCCGAAAGCGTGTATTCTCCCAGCCGGCGACACACTCCCCCGCTTTCGGTCAATCTCATGCAGCCGAAAGGCCCGATCGCCCGTAAAATGCTATCAAAGGGGTTTGGCAAGTAGCACTCTCCCCCGAAGATCTGTTAACTTGGAGATATTGTTGTGGACTTATCGCTAATTCCGGCACAGCCGAAACCAGGACTGCTCAACGTCCTCATCGAAATTACCGCCGGTAGCAAAAACAAGTACGAATTTGATAAAGACTTACAAGCCTTTGCTCTCGATCGGGTGCTTTCTTCCTCAGTCCAATATCCGTGCGACTACGGCTTCATACCCAATACCTTAGCCGATGATGGCGACCCCCTCGACGGCATGGTCATGATGGATGAGCCCACATTTCCAGGGTGCATAATCGCAGCCCGTCCGATCGGAATGCTGGAAATGATCGACGGAGGCGACAGGGACGAAAAACTTTTGTGCGTTCCCGACAAAGACCCCCGCTATGCTCACTATAAGTCCCTCAAAGACGTAGCCCCCCACCGCTTGGACGAAATAGCCGAATTTTTTAGAACCTACAAAAATTTGGAGAAAAAAGTCACGGAAATTCTGGGTTGGCAAGATGTTGATCAAGTCATGCCCTTAGTGGAAAAGTGCATCGCAGCCGATCGCAAATAAGCCCCTAGCCCGCACTCCTCGACTGCAACCCGACTAAAAACTCAGAGGGCCGAACTTAAGGCGATGCTGCACGTCAGGCGATGCAGTCGAGGAACGGGTAGCTAGAAGGTCAAATCCGTCGTCAATGCCGAGTCACCGGAACAGCATTCCCCAAAACCCCGCCCCTGCCCCAATCTTGAAAAAAATACTACTCCTAGAGTAAGATGAAGCGCGAATTATACCCCAGAGGAATGCGTTCTACGTTTGAGGAAATTTTACCCTAACACTTAGAGCGATCGGCGCTATCTTAATCTCAGAACACAGAACACGCCGGGCAGCCCGCAGGGTGCAAAAAATAATCTCTCAAGCGTGACATCTCCTACACCAACCGGTACGGTTTAGGCTTGTAATAGCCCAAGTGTGCGGCACTCGAATGGTTTCCCGATCCAGCGCTTTATTATAGTACAGATTGCTAAAAACTAAAAAGTAAAAACTAAGATTTCAACTCCCAAGTTCCTGCCGCCAAAACTAAAAAAAATGCCAGATTCCGCACCCTCTCTAGCCAATCCACAGCCCTCCGATCGCAAAGCCACTATGGAAAATAGTCCTTTGACCGAGTTTGTCGTTCAGTTTTGGGGCGTGCGGGGCAGCATCGCCACCCCCGGCACCAAAACACTGCGCTACGGAGGCAACACCTCCTGTGTAGAAATGCGCTTGGGCAAAAAACGCCTGATCTTTGACGGTGGTACGGGCCTGCGAGTTCTGGGCCTCAATCTGCTGCGGCAAATGCCGGTGGAAGCCCATATGTTTTTTAGTCATACTCACTGGGATCACATTCAAGGGTTTCCGTTTTTTACTCCCGCCTTTATCCCAGGGAACTGCTTTCACATTTACGGTGCGATCGCCCCCAACGGCACTACAATCAAACACCGTCTTGCCGACCAAATGGTGCACCCCAATTTTCCCGTCCCCATCCAGGTGATGCAGTCAGACCTCAAATTCAACGATTTGACGCCTGGGGATATTATCGAACTCGACGATGTGAAAATAGAAACGGCACTGCTGAACCATCCCAACACCGCGATCGGATATCGAGTCACCTGGCAGGGACACACGGCCGTCTACTGCACCGATACAGAACATTTTCCCGATCGCCTCGACGACAACGTGTTACACCTAGCTCGCAACGCCGACGTGCTGATTTACGACGCTAACTACACCAACGAAGAGTATTACAACTTCAAAACCCCGAAAGTCGGTTGGGGACACTCGACTTGGCAAGCAGGAGTAGAAATAGCGAAAGCTGCTGGAGTCAAAAAGATCGTGATGTTTCACCATGATCCGGGTCACGACGACAATTTTCTTGATGGCGTAGAAGCAGAGGTGCAGGCAGCGTTCGCCAATAGCTGCTTAGCCCGCGAAGGCATGAGCATACCAGTGATTTAACCAAAAATAAATTCAGAATTATGAAACAGGAAAAACCCCGCAAACGTCGCAGAGTAGGCTTGCGGGGGCTTTACTCAACGTTGCTAGTGTTGATAATTATCTGCTGTACCTGCGGCGGATGGGTTGCAGCTCAGACTGCCTATTCTCGCACTCCCGCGCGACTTGCTCAGGTGTCTTCGATCGAGGATACTGGTACGGTCGATCGCATCCCCGAACGCTACCAACTCGGACAGCAACTGTACCTAGAAAACTGCGCCACCTGTCACATCGCTTTACCGCCGCAAGTCTTACCTACAGAAACTTGGCGCCGATTGCTGCAAGATTCCCAACACTACGGACAAACCATCAAACTGCTAGTAGACCCGCCCCGCCTGCTAGTCTGGAACTACCTGCAAACTTTTTCCCGTCCCCAAGCCAAAGACGAAGAACTCGCCTACCGAGTCGCCAGTTCTCGCTATTTCAAAGCACTGCACCCCAAAGTCAAATTGCCACAACCTGCAAATATCAGCAGTTGCGTTACTTGTCATCCCGGTGCATCTAAATACAATTTCCGCAATCTTACCGCCGAGTGGCAAAACTCTCCGTAGGGAATGCAGGACTTATCCAAAAACGATTGAGTAGGGGGGTTATGGGGGCAGTTTGTGGATTGGGTGTATCGCCCGACTGCGGATGAGGAGATTTTAGGGCAACCGGAGGAAATTGATACGGCGACACCCGCGACGAGCCACATCAAAGCAGGAAACTTTTAACCTCCACAGACCAAAACCCTACACCATTACTCATCGTCACGTTCTTCTTGCAGAACATACTCAGGGCGAAACGATTCAGGCCATGAGTTCAAATCATCGCAGTCAATTTTTGGCTCAAAGGGGAACAGGTTAACCCGCTTGCGTTCGCCCTCCACAACTTCCTCAATTGTGAAGGACGCTTCGTAGAAAATGGGCTTGAGATAACGTTGGGGAATATAAGCGTAAACTATGGCTTCGGGGTCGTGTTCTGCCAAAGCCTCCATCAACTCTTTTACGGTCATGCTTTCCATGTATGCTCATTCCTCGCTAAATTACCCGCTAAAGTAACAGAAAATCTTTGCTCTTCCCAACTTGCCCCTAATTGCACCCCAACATTATAGGGCAAAACATTAACACGCTTCTCCTGTATCCAGTAACCCCATAACCTCAACAGAACGATTTTGATAAATTAGTGTTAAAGGCAGATACGGAACATCAGCTAAAACACAAAATTCATCTCGTTTATGTTGAAAAGAATATCACCTACCCTTAAACATTTTGAGTTGGCTTATTTTCTGTTTCTACTAACTGCATCAATTGCTCGGCGGCACTATTAGACGTATGCACTGAATACATAATTTCGGCAGCTTCATTACCCATTACAATTCCTTCTTTTTTCGCTAATTCAGCGATTAAAAACTGCATAATTTGAAAGTTTGCGGCACGGGATAACTGACGAAGTTGGGCTAATAATTCAATATTTGACATAAAACGCCCTTGAATTCCTTTTTCTCTTTTACCAAAACTTTGAAATTTAAACCCCTCCCAAAGATTTTGGTTTTAACTCTTTATCTGCGTCCATCTGCGTTTATCGGCTCCATCTGCGGTTAAAGCTCAAACACAAACTAAACAGGCAAAAACAGTTCTGAAAAGCTAATTTCAATCTCAGGAAAAGCTAGCATTCTAATTGCAGCATTATCTGCAACAACTATCTCAGATTGATAGCCTCCCGGTGCAGGATTCCGATAAATATATGCCTCGCGGGCCGCTACATCTAATATCCAATATTCAGCGATATTTGCTCTCGCATAAATCGGGGCCTTTTCCCGGCGGTCAATTTGTAAGGTCGAGTAGGAAACTTCAATTAACAGCAAGATTTCGCTAGGATTTGGGTGATGGTCGCGATAATCTCCCGGATCGATACAAACAATAGCTATATCTGGTTCCGGTTCCGAAGTTGCTAAAGTAATTGGCAACTGCACGCGAATTAATGCTAAATCTCTTAGCAGGTGTTGTAGATATCGATCGCTGCGTTGGGTTGTAGCAGCATGGGGTGGAGTTTGTGCGCTCATTTCAACAATTCTCCCATCTAGCAATTCAATCTTATCACCTTCTGTGAGAATGCCAGCTTCAATCATGCGGTGATATTCTTCGACTGTCCAAGTTCTTTCTTTTGTTGCTGTCATAATCTTTGCCTGCAAAAGCTTACTTCATATTATAGTAATTGCCGATTCAATCAAAAAACACTGGTTTGTCCGGTGCTGGTCGAGATCCCTTTTGAAAGCGTTCCCAAGACTGTTTTAATTGAGCAGGATCTGGATATTCGCGATGGTAAACCACCAGGACATTCGTCAAATTCCGTCCCGGCGGCAATAAAATCTGCCCTTGATGAGCCAAACCCACGGAAGCACCACCGTCCAAATTCATCGCTTCAAAACAGCCGTAGCACGGGCGAGGGCGGGACGCCATCGCTTGCATAACTTTAGCTTCTGCTTCCAAAGACAAACTATCAAAAAAAGTTACCAAAAATAACTTATCTCTCGAAGCGGGAAAGCCGATCGCCGTTCTCGAACCCACGCCCACAACATGAGAATCTTTAAAACCTTCCGATAAAGGAGACAGCCAAACTTTCCCCCCTTTAACCAATCTCGGCCCGCAAGTCAAAGAAAACCAATATTGACTCCAATCCAGCTTACGCTTACTGGGCCTGGCACCTTACAAATAACCTCTCGCTTTACCCTCATCAATAACTCTGACGGCTAACGGTGAAGTTTTGCGACTGCCGATAACGTCTGTTGCCAAACCGACCAAACTCGCTAGTCAGTTCCAACTGAGATGTTGCACCATTGTCAATAAGCCTTTGATGAACGGGCTCTGGGGCCCGTTCCACAAGAGGAAAATCTACTCTTTGTGGAACAGGCGGGAAAGCCTGTTAAGAGAGAATGGTGCCCGATGTGAGTTCCAACCGAGTGGTTAGCAGCAGCTTGAGTAGCCTAGAAGTAAAAAATCTGTGCCTTTAGCTACTTTTTGACAAATTGTTATGATATCTTAACTTTAGCGGAGGCTAGTTCCGACAATTTAAGAAGCCTGGTTATCAAGTAACCTGATTTATGATAGACCGTAAAAAAATTCAACTGAAATGGGAAAGTTATTGGTTTAAAACCTTTGGGAGATGGCGATCGTGTCCATTAGCCTGCCCAATAGACAGACCTCATCCTCGGCATATTGTTTGGAGTTGGATTGGCAGTTTTTTGGCAATTACTGCAACGTCCTATCTGGCTGTAAAAACTAATTCTCCTTTACTAATGGCTCCGTTTGGCGCTACAAGCGTTCTGATCTTTGGTGTCCCTGAGAGCCCTTTGGCTCAACCCCGGAATGTCATTGGGGGCAATTTCTTAGCTGCTCTCACCAGTTTAATGATTCTGCATTTTGTCGGTTCTTCTCCTTGGGCGATGGGAATGGCTGTTTCTAGTGCGATCGGCATTATGCAGATTACCAGAACTCTACATCCGCCTTCGGGAGCAGTTGCCTTAGTCGTCATGATGACCCAACCAGACTGGAAATTTTTGCTAACACCTGCTTTTGAGGGCTCAATAATCTTGGTCTTGTGCGCCGTCATCTTTAATAATTTAGCGGCAGAAAGGACGTATCCCAACCACTGGTTATAGCATTGTCTCTAATTCTCTCATCCTTCCCTTGGGATCACTACCCAAAATCTGGATGCTCCCTCGATTCCTTCTTCCTTTTTCGTTCTTTCTTCCATCCGTTAGATCCCACATTCCGCACCCCCAACTGGCACATACGCGGATTGAGGGGGTAAAAGTGAATCATCCGAGACAAAGCGTGAGT